>JBGZAX010000086.1:0-3973 GCA_041844335.1 Lachnospiraceae bacterium | reverse complement strand
GACAGATATTGGAGGTCGCTCACAACGAATATATGAAATTAAGAAAGCTTAATAAATGGCAAATGGATAATATATGACGATTTTAAGTACGGGTCTTTCTATAATTCTATTGATTTTATCGGGAATAGCAGGACTTTTGGTTTTGATACTTATCTGTCCTATAGTTTATGATTTACACATTGATTGCAAAGAGTTGTCATACAAAAAAATAAATGGAGAACTTAAGGTGAAAATTATGTTTTTCATCTTAGCCTTTAATTTATTAAAAATGGAAACTGAGATAGACAAATATATCAGTATTTTATTCTTAAGATTTCCCTTGTCGGATGAAACAGGAACTGTTAAAAAGTTTTCAAATGCAGAAAAATCGGATAAAAAAGCCGACAAAGTTAATTCGAAAAATTATTCATCAAAAAGTGACGAATCGGACAAGCATGTGAAATCATCGGAAAAAAGCTTTGACAGCATATCAGATGATATTGATGATAAAAAAGAATACGAATTTACGGATTTTTGCGATTTTTTGTCAAATTTTTCCAAAAAGACACAGGATAAAATGATAGCTGTTATAAAGAAAATAAAGGCTGTGTTAAAAAAGAAAGACAGACTGATAAAGCTTTATGAAAATGAAAAAACTGGTAAGGCTTTTACAAAAGCAAGGCTTGTTTTGTCGAGAACTTTGAGGCATATATCGCCGAAGAGGATATCGGGGTCGTTTTTAATAGGCTTTGAGGCACCTGATATCACCGGAAAGGTCTATGGAATGTATTCTTTGATTGATGAATACTTAAGGACGGATCTCATAGTCACTCCGGATTTTGATAATGAGGTGTTTTGTGGCAAGATTAGGATTTGTGGAAGAATTGTGCCGATATATGTGATTTTATACACTTTAAGGCTTGTATTTGATAAAGATATTAAAACAACCTTTAAGCGAGCCAAAAAGATATTAGGAGGATAAAATGATGAATGATAATAAATTTTCGGACAATGTAAGGACGTTGTTTGAGGGAATGGAACATTTTGTTACAGCAAAAACTGTTGTAGGAGATGCCATTCATATTGACGATACTATAATTGTTCCGTTTATGGATATAAGCTTCGGAGCGGGGGCTACAGCAGGTGTATCTGATAAAAAAAATTCAGGTGGAGGCGGAATGGGCGGGAAAATCACTCCTTCTGCGGTTCTTGTGATAAAGGACGGAGTAACCAAGGTTATTAACATCAGAAATCAAAATGTGGCAAGTAAGATAATGGATTTGGTGCCTGATGTGATGAGTAAATTTGCCGATGCGAAGCTCTCTAAGGAAAAAGACTTGCCGCAGGATGAAGACGATATTTCTGAGGCAATAGCCTCAAAATAATATAATTTTAGTTTCAGGAGGAAAAAATATGATTAAATCTACAAGAATAATTAAAAGAACTATGGCGGTCTGTTTATCGGCGGCAATGATTGCAGGGCTGTCACCTGTATTTACAAATGCGGCGGAAAAAGTTAAGAAAATAACTCTTTCAAAGAAAAAGGTGACACTTGAAATAGGAAAGAGTATGACGATAAAATCCATCGGCAAGTCCAATATAAAAGCAAAGCTGATACCTGCAAGTGCAGTAAAGTCTATAAAGGTCAGCAGTAGTGATAAAGAAGTGGTAAAGGTTAAAAAGATCAACAAAACCGGTTACAAAATAACGGCGGTAGATAGTGGAAACGCAACAATTATCGTTCAAAGTCCAAGCAATAAAAAGCTTATGGCAAAACTTAAGGTCGATGTTCCTGAAATGATGGAAGATGAGACGGATGACATGACAAAAAACACACAAACTCCTATGCTGTCAGCTCGTCAAAGCTCTGAAAATAAGATAGAGGCGACTTTTTCCGTGGGATTTGCAGACGATGTAAAGATTGATGATTTTAAGCTTAGTGATAAGACTGGAAATAGTATAGTGGCACTTAAAAAATTAACATTGGGAGCAGATAAAAAGAGTGTAGAAATTGAGGCTCATATAGACTTAAACAACGGAAGCACCTATGAGCTTAAATATGTAAATCCGGCTGATAAAAAAGAATATACAGCCACCATTAATTCGTTAAAGGGAGAGCCTGCATCGATTAAAGTGAATACAAAGACCGTTCCGATGAACATAGGAAAGAAAATAGCCTATGCTGTTTTTGATGAAAACGGTGTGGATATTACAACCACGACTAAAAACTTTGTGACTGTAAAGGCTGATATTCCGGCAGGAAAGGGCTTTTACGATGCGATAAAGAATGAGCTTAAGATGTTTGATCCGTCCTCTACAGCAAAGATTACCGTAACATATCAAAATGGTGCGAAGAGAGTAGAAGGCACCGGAGAAATAAGTGTTACAAAGGAAAGTATGGAAAATGTAAGCATTGCGGCTTGGGGATTTTCTCAAGGTACAACTGTATTTGACTATAAAAAGGCGGATAATCTCACTTCAAAGATCATATCAAAAGATACCGCAAATATGAGATTTTTTGTAAGTCTTAAAACCAGTGACGGCAATGAAATAAAGAGCGATACGGATCATATGGTAAAGTTCACATCTTCCGACAATTCAATATTTACTATTACAGGTAATACCATTACTCCGATGAGTAAGGGAGGTACAGCAAGTATAATCGTTGAGTATACCTATGAGGGCAAGACCGTGAAGTTTACACCGGCATCTGTTACAGTCGGTGATGCGGCGGTGGCAACGGCACTTATGTTAAATGAAAATACTGCTGTAGTTACATCTGTGGGAACTGCGGATAATATTAAGGTTACAGGTTTAAAGGATCAGTACGGCAACGACATTGATTTATCAAAGGCTACATTTACATTCAGCTGTTTAGATGGCATGAATCCGGTTCCTACAGCTACCTTGGCAGGAAATAAGGTGACTGTTTCCGGAAACGGTGCGGCGGTGCATACCTATAAATTCAAAGCGGATGCCTCTGTGGGTTCATCTGCAGCATCTATGACATTTGAAGTAATAGTTAGACCTTAAGGCTTAAGTATATAGCCTTTAAGTCGATATAATATAAGAGCATTAGGCTCGTTTAATAATCGAAAGGAGAAAGTAACTATGGATATAGCGGCTGCAAGTATGAATATTGCATCAGTAAATCAGGGAAGTGCCGTTTCAATGTCTTTAATAAAAAAGGCAATGGATACGGAGGCAATGCAGGCTCAGGCTTTAACGGATATGTTACAGAAGGCTACGGTACCGTCTCCGGATCATTTAGGAAATGTTGTTGATACTTACGCTTAATAATATATGCCTATTTGACTGAAACTGAAAATGATCATACATAATATTTGTGTATGGTCATTTTTACTATAAAAAAATATTTTTTAAATTGTGAAAATCGGATGATTATGAAAAAAATTAAATTTATAAAAAATACGATAAGATTAATATGTTTTGTAACGGCGGGTTTTCTTGTTACAGGAACAGGTTGTACCTCCGCCCGCAATATTGCGGAGTATGACAAAGGATATTCAGATAATTCCACAACTGTAAAAGTTCCCGATAAACCGGTGGAGCCGACGAAACCGATAGAACCGACAAAGCCTATGGGTGTTACGGCTCCTGATGCCGTGAAAAAGCCCTCGGATGTGGTCAAGGTTACAGATGTTGAGAGTGTAAAAGAGCCTGTAAAGCCGACTGAAATAATAAAATCGGACAACAAAATTGTAATTGAGCCTGTGAAACCGGTAGAGAGTGTTAAACCCGTGACGGCGGTTAAGCCCGTAAGCCCGAGCGATGCGGCTGCGCCTGTTGTTCCGAGCATCTCAAGAACCGTTACGGATAATAAAAGCAGTGAAGGCAATGAAACGCCGAATGATAAAATTAATAATAATTAGTGATTGATTATATAATAAAAAGATACATATTATGGATAATCTGTTAGGTATATTTTTAAATTATCGATTTTTAATATTTTTATAAGATAAATTTGAGTCGG
>JBGZAX010000085.1:0-38198 GCA_041844335.1 Lachnospiraceae bacterium | reverse complement strand
TAATCACCTCTTAAATTTTTTAAACATTTGGATATAGTATATACTTTTTTTTTAAAATCGTCAATAAAATATGCCCTCTTGAATTAGTCAATGCCATATTTGATATATTTTTCATTTTTTTGTATTTAATTCGATACATTCTTTTTTTGTTCCGATTTTTGGACTATTTCAGATTGATTTATGCCACAAATGAAATCATTTTCCTAACATTATGATTTATCAAAATATTTTTTTGCAACCAAAACTAAGATATTCTTCTTAAATATCTTTAAATTTTTATTGATTATTATTTTATTATTTTGTAAATTTTACATTTCACCCATCAAGTATTCCTCTTAGCAGCCTGCTGATATATATGTTCTTTGTGTCCAACAAAGGAATACTTACGCTTATATCTCTTACTTTTTTCTTCTTGGATTTCTTGATATCTATATCATCAACCAACTTTTCTATGCCTTTTTCTATTGCCTTTCCATCGATTATGAAATCATTTACATTTAAGTTATTTTCTTCTAATGTTTGTCTGTTTATTCTATCACACAAAATCATTGCAAGATTGGTTGCTCCTTTTTTGCTCCACGACATCTTTCTGTGTTTCATTCGCCTTGTTATTATGGTACAGTTCTGATTCTCCTGCACTCCAAGATTTTTATATTTTACATTAGGTTCATCTTCTAATTTCAGTTTTTCCTGCCATCGTGGCAAATATCGTCTGTTATTGTCAAGATATTCATAAAGTTCTCTTACGGCTTTTTTCGATTTTAGGTCTTTTATCTGATTTTTGTAAAATTCCAATTCTTTTATTAATTCATCATATTTTTTATTTTTAAGTAAATATAAGAATTTTTTTAGTTTTTCTTTATTCCTAACGCCTCTTATAATTGCCTGATTTATGTGAAAATAGTCTATCTGAAATATATCGGCAATCTCACCTCGGTTAGTCCACGCAGCACCGTCTGCATTAGATATTTTGTACAGTACCCTGTCCATATCATACGTGTTATAGATGAGGCTGTCGGTTAAATTGTAAAAGGTATCTGTATCAAAAAATCCCGCTATAACAGTCTTATTCAGCAGCTTGTCATATCTTAACGTATTATCATTGCTCCACCCGGTATAATTGACCGCTATCTTCATTTCGGCACTTCCTGATTTTTTATCCCTGTCTTGCTGTTGCATCTTCAGCCATATCCCGTCCTGTTCCATGAACAACACTTTTGTTTGTACCGAACCGTGATAGTTTCCTTCAACTAAGTTTCCGGAAAGGCTGCGTTGTTTTTCTTGCAAAATACCTCCGTATTTTTGGACAATATTCCAAAAACTTTGATGGCTTATTTTGTTATTGGTTAGCAGCTCCATTTTTTCTTCAGCCTGCCTATATGACATCTCCGATACAAGCTCTATCATCTTATTAACAAGGTTTTCCGAATAATTGCCGAGCTTGCAGAGATTTATATGCTCATCAAACAAGTATATATATTTTCCGGTTTCTCTGTCTATATATAAATGCCTGTCATATTCCACTATTCCAAAGATAACTTTTATATTGCTCTTTCTTTTGCCGTTGGCTACATATCTTTTCTTATCTCTAGTTTCGTGTATTTGTTTTTCCTTCTCAGCAAGTATATGCTGAATAATATCTACGGCAAGCTTGCAAACAAACCGATAAACTTCTCTTTCAAGCTCTGAAAATGTCATACTGTTCGCTGTCATAAACCTCTCCTTTCTTATGATACCATACCATTTATTAAGGCTCCGCTATTTTTTATATTTCCGCCTCAATCACTTCTATTTCATCACCTTTTTCAAGTTCTTCTATTGTATTCTCATTATATCTGTTTTCCAATTCCAAATCGTACAAGTCACTTATAATCTTTGCCAAACATTCCTGATTTATGGCTGCTTTTTCTGTCGGTTTGCCGCAATGCTCCCAATGATATACGCTTACTTTTTCATTGTTCAGCTCATTGTATATGTCTTTGTCAAAAATTGCATTAACTATAATTATATCATAATTATCTATACCTACGGTTTTAAGGTCTTTTATGCTTGCTTTAAGGTTTCTTAGCCCTTGCGTGTTTCCATCTGATATCAAAATAGCTTTTGCTATTTTTTTATTGCTAAATGTTCTTTTTGCAAGCTGCATATCTATATCATATACAACAAAATTCGCATTTTTGTCAGTCAAAATACGAGTAAACGGCACATCATTATAAGAATAATAATTATCGGATTTTTTTACAAAATTATAATCGTTTGCTTTATCATCTAATGCCGCATTGTCGCTTGATGCCAAACAATACATAGCGTAAGCTTTTTCTTTAGCCAGACTTTGTGCTAAAGACAGTGCAATAAATGTAGCTCCTACTCGTCTGTCACAACCTATTACAAGTATGTTTTGACCTGTTATTTTCCACTCTCTATTATTACTATCATTTTTTTCTGTATACAACAAGTCTGACAAATTCTCATCTACCTCTAAATCAGGCTCGAACGCTCTAAACCTATCCTTAAAATCGGATAAAGTTTTTTCCGTTTCCGGTATAGATATATCTATTGCATTTTCTTTCACAAGAGCCTCTCTTTTATCATTTTTTTCCAATATCTCAGGTTTTTCAGATTCTATTTTACCACCCTCTTTTTTTCCACCTAAAATATGCCTTTTCATATCCCTTGCACTTACTGTATCCGCTTTTATTATTTGCCGTGATCGTATGTCCTTATGTTCTTCATTTGTTATTTTATTCTCATTATCATTTCCGGCATCGTTATTCTCTGTTTCGTTTCCGGTTTGAGCAACCTCTTCCTTTATCACCTCTCCTTTTTCAAGCTCAATTATCTTATTTTTGAGCTTTTCTATTAATTTTTCTTCATTTGACTCTTCCATTATCACATAGTTCTTACCATTTCTTGCGTGACTTTTCATATCATCTGAGATATTCTTGTCAATCGCATCATTCAGCAACAAAATCATACATTTGAATCTTTCGTTCAGCTCAACTACAGAGTTTTTTAGTTCTATTAACAAATCAGACGTAGCCATATGTAATGCCTTGACATCTACTATCATATACTTAGGCACGCTTATATTCCTCAACTTATTTTTCATAAACTCTTTTATATCTATGCTCTCGCCTTTTTGCTCATTATAGACAAAATCAAGTTCATCTTCTAACATAGCTCTTATTATACCGCCCCTGTCCCCTAAATAAAATGCTTTATTCTCCATTTTATATCCTTTCTAAAATTATTGCGAAACTCTGTTATTGGAAAAAATATTACAATTCTATTTCATAATCTGATTCTAAAAAACAATTTTCTTTAAATTTGCCGCTTGTTTCATAATCCGAATAAAAGTTTAAGTTTTCGTCAACTTTTAACCCCATTTTGTCATACAAGTCATCTTTATTTATTGATACAAGATCATTAAGCTTAGTAACGGAAAGCATTTCTTTTATATTACTCATTTTATCTTCGATAGTATTTCCGCCAAATTCACCTGTTTCTATAAGATTAATATCAACATATTTAGAGTAACTGCCGGTTTCCAAATTAAGCTCATATGTTATTTCGTATTCTTCGTTCGGTGTCAATTGACTTACTAAATCTATATGCCTGATGTCAGGGAAAATTGTGTCAAATTCCTCGTATAAGTAATTAAATCCGCACTCACGATTGCAAAAATCAATAACAGCTTTTTTTGTTTCTTTAATAATATCTTTTGTATTTTCCGCTCTGTCTGAATCACCACTTGATATATCATCTCCAATATCCAGTATTGCATTAAGCTCTGCAAGTCTTAGTAACTTACTTTTCAACTCATCTGCCCTGTCAAACGGCTTTTTAAGCTCTATTTTTGCATTTTCCAGCTGTTTTTTAGTGTCGGATAGGTTATCCTCCAACCTTTTTAGATACTCCGGCATTCTGTCTATAACATTATCAAGTCTTGTTATATTTCCGTCCGCACTGTTTCCGAACTCTCCATAGTGCTTGCTCGCTCCTTTCAAGCTGAATCCGTAAGTATTTTTGCTGAACAAATAGTTCACCGTTAATTCAAAACCTCTGTAATTGCCTATGACTGTATAATCACCAACACTGCACCTTTTTATTGCCTCAAGCAGCCTTTCTCCTGCTATTTTTTTATCCAATATCTCTTGACCGTTTATAATAATAGAGGTGAATTTATTTTCGCCTTCTCCTTGCGGCTCAACTTCCAATATATCTTTCTTTACAGCTTCTATGAGCTTTTCCGTTTTTGCTATTTCTTCGGGATAATTCCTTGACACCATATCCTCAAACCTGTAACGATTGGACTTATAATTAGCCTCAAGTATTTTAAGCTTTGCAACCTCATTGTCAAGCTCCATCTTTTCCTTAATCCTTGTATCTCCGGTAGCCAGCGCTTTAATCTCTGCATAGTTTAAGCTGCTTTCGTCCACATCTTCCGCTACTCTGACGGGTGTCTTATTTGTCATAATCTGAGATATGAACCTTTGTTTGTTTTCTATTATCTGCCACAAATACGCATCAAAAGTATTTTCAGTTATATATCTGAAAATATAAACATCTTTGTTTTCATTACCCTGTCTTACAATTCTTCCGGCTCTCTGCTCCAAGTCCGCCGGTTTCCAAGGAACGTCCAAATCGTGAATGGCTATCAGCTTATCCTGACAGTTGGTTCCGGTACCCATTTTCTGCGTTGAGCCGAGTAATATCCTCACATCTCCCTTTCTTACCTTTGCAAAGAGTTTATCCTTTTGCTTGTCTGAATTTGCTTCGTGGATAAAGGCAATTTCTCCTTTCGGTATTCCCATTGCCACAAGTTTATCTCTAATATCATCATAAATGTTAAACTTCCCATCTCCTTTAGGTGTAGACATATCGGAAAATAGCAGCTGTGTTGACCTGTTTTCTTTTGTCTTGTTCCAAATACTAAAGATATTTTTTACGCAGACATTTACCTTGCTGTCAGGATTGTCGGGGAGTAGGGGATTTATAAGTCTTTGGTCAAGGGCAAGCTTTTTACCGTCATTTGTAATTTTCAGCATATTATCTTCTTCAGGCTCTACCACCCTATTTCTTACATCGTCAGCTCTTTTAGAAAAGCTCTTTAGGATTTCCTTTTGCTCCTCACTCGGCAAGGTCTTAATAACCTCATAGTGTGCTTCAGGTGTTGGGAGATTTAGCATATCCGCTGTTTGAATATCCGCTACTTCCTTAAACATAGACATTAGTTCAGGAAGGTTATAGAACTTTGAAAATCTTGTTCTAAATCTGTATCCGTTACCTTCAGGAGCAAGCTCAAAATTACTTATAGTTTCTCCAAAAGTAGATGCCCAAGAATCAAAATGTTCCAAGTGATTTTTCTTTAGGCTTTCATACTGAAGATAACGCTGCATTGTATAAAGCTCCGTCATCGAGTTACTCACAGGCGTTCCCGTTGCAAAGACAATACCTTTTCCGTTTGTCATCTCGTCCATATAGCGGCACTTCATAAACATATCGGAAGATTTAAGTGCCTCCGACTGCCCGATGCCTGCTACATTTTTCATTTTTGTGTAAAGATAGAGGTTTTTGTAGTTGTGTGCCTCGTCAACAAAAAGCTTATCTATGCCCAACTCCTCAAAGGTAATGACAGCATCTTTTTTGAAATCATCGTTTAATTTTTCAAGCTTTGTTTCCAGTGTATTTCTTGCCTTTTCCAACTGCTTTACAGTATGCTGTTGTTCTTTGTCTTTTTTCAATTCTTTTACATAATCTAAAATTTCATCTATCTGCTCTCTTATATGCTGCTCTTGATACTCTTTACTCATCGGAATTTTCTCAAACTGCGTATGCCCGATGATTACGGCATCATATTCACCTGTGGCAATTTTCCCGATAAATCTTTTTCTTCTTTTCGGCTCAAAATCTTTCTTGTCTGCAACCATTATGTTTGCCGAGGGGTAAAGCTGCATAAACTCTCTTCCAGTTTGACCTGTTAAGTGATTAGGGACTACAAAAAGAGATTTGCTGCACATACCGAGTTGTTTACTTTTCATAGCACTTGCTACCATTTCATAGGTTTTTCCTGCTCCTACTGCGTGAGCAAGCAAGGTATTCCCTCCGTAAAGACTTCGTGCGATGGCGTTTCTTTGATGAAGTCTAAGCTCTATTTTAGTATTCATTCCCTCAAAAGATAGGTTAGTTCCGTCATATTCTCTGTTGCGTATAGAGTTAAAACGCTCGTTATACAGTTTTACAAGGCGGTTTCTCCTCTCTTGATCGTCAAATATCCAGCTCTTGAATTCTTCTTTTAGAAGCTCCTGCTTTTGTACTGCAAGTAAGGTTTCTTTTTTATTTATCACAGAAGTTTTTGAGCCGTCCGGATTGTCAATCCGGTCAGATATCTTTGTTTCTTTTAAGTTAAGTGCATCTTCAATCAAATTGTAGGCATTTACTCTTGATGTACCGTAAGTCATTTCAGCAAGCTCATTTACTTTGTCAATGCTTTTACCATCTATTTTCCATTCGCCCGTAGGTTGTGAAAATCTCACCTTAATATTCCATCTTGCCCAGCCCGGAGTTTTAAGTGTTTCAAAGATGAATCGTTCAATATCCTTTGTAGGTATCCAGGTAGCACCGAGCCTTACATTTATCTCGCTTGCTTCAAGCTCCTTTGGAAGAACTTTTGTAAGCTCTGCCTTTTGGTATTCCAATCGGTTCATCTCATAGCTTATAAGCTCTTTTTCTTTGCCATCTTCCGCATAGCCAAGATGAGGTAATTCTCGTTCTGTTTGTCTTAGCTTTGCAAGGTAGCTGTCTACGACGGTAATCTTTTCTCTGATATTTCCGCTTAGATATTCATCTTTTGTTACATAGCCATACTTATAGGATTTGTTGCCATCGGCACAGGAAAAAGGCAAATCGTCGTCCTCCAAGTTGAAAGACAGTGGTCTATAAAAGTTCTTTTCTTCTCTCATATTTAGGTAGATTTCTCCTCTAAGCTCATCTATCAAAGTAGGTCTGTCTTTACCCGTAAGGCTTTCCATATAGCTAAAATCAACATAACCTTTTTCCGACATAGATAAGACAAGAGCTTCAAGGGAAGTATCTACATGATCTATTGTCTTTGCCTTTTTGATAGTTCTCTTGCTGAAAATATCTCCCTTTTTCTTGAATTTTTGATCGTCATCCAGTATCTCAATAGATGATACCAAAGGAAAGTTGCTATCATCTTTTAAGACTTTGGTGTTGTTTTTGTTATTAATATATCCATATTTTTTAGAAAAACGGTCATAGATTTCATTCAGTCTTTCCTGTGAGGTTTTTATTTCATAGTCGCTAAAGTCCTCTTTTTGCTTATAAATCACATCTCTTAGAGCCTCGGCAAGCTCAATATAAGCCTTTATCCTTTGCTTATTATTATCGGTAATTTCCTTTTTCATAAAAAGCGAGTTTTCCCTGTAATACACATCGTTGTCAATAATGGTATAGGAAAAGTTTTTGACATCGTCCGTCGCAGGAATTGTACTTATCTCATCATCGAGCAGCTCTATCTCCTCATATTTTGCACCTTTTGATATTTCTTCACTTGCCCTTGCAAGAAGCTCCTTTAAGTCCGAATTTTCTTTCGGTAGGCAAGCTATTGTGTTTCCAAATCTGCCCGATACTTCTTCCATAGAACCAAGTACCATTTGAGGATTCTCTACAAAGTATTTGTTGTAGACAAGACCGTTTTCATCTTCAGCTAGATGTATCCAGTCTTCATCACGCTCAAGCACGCTATCTCTTTTCTTTAAGAAAAGAATGTCCGATGTTACTTCCGTTCCGGCAACGCCTTTAAAGGTGTCATTCGGAAGCCTGATTGCACCGAGGAATTCGGCTCTTGCATTTATGTATCGCCTTACACTTTCGTCCTTTTTATCCATCGTTCCTGAAGATGTGATAAAGGCGATAATACCGCCGTTTCTGACCTTGTCAATGGATTTTGCAAAGAAATAATCGTGAATAAGAAAATTATTTTTATTATATCTTCTATCATTTACCCTAAATTCTCCAAATGGAACATTTCCTATCGCAACATCAAAGAAATTGTTTGAAAATGTTGTTTCTTCAAAACCTTTTATCTTAATATCACTTTCAGGATAAAGCAGCTTACCTATTCGACCGCTTATCGAATCAAGCTCCACTGCATAGAATTTACTGTTATCCATTCTATTAGGAACGCTGCCTATAAAGTTTCCAATTCCCATACTCGGCTCTAAGATATTTCCTCTCCTAAATCCCATATCTGAAAGTGTTTTGTATATTCCGTCGATAACTGTTTTCGGCGTATAAAAGGCTGTTAAGGTACTCTTCCTTGCGGCTTCGTATTCCTCCTGCGATAAGTTTTCTTTTAGAAAGCTCCTTGCTTCTTTCCACTGTCCCTCCTTGCTTTCGTCAAACACATCGGCAAGTCCGCCCCAGCCTACATATCTGCTTAAAGTGTCCTGTTCTTCTTTTGTAGCATAGCTATGCCTTTCCTCAATTTCTTTTAAGATTTTTATTGCCTCAATGTTATTTTTAAGCCTTTCAGACGGTGGCAAGATTTCATCTTCTCTTGTTATTTTGTAATTGACCGGAGGAATACTTCCCATATATTCATCATCAGGTGCGTATCTTTCTTTCTCTTGCCAAAACATTTCATCTGTCATAGGCGAAGTAATTGAAGAGCCTGTTATATCAATGCTATTTTCCTTATCTAACTTAACCTGTTCGTATAGATACTCAAAATCTCTTTGATTTGACTCATTTCCATCACCTATATCCATTCTTAAATGTTCTGTTACCTCTCCATCTTCGATATGGTCGAAATAAAACTTTGAATATCCTACCCATTTATCCGTAGCATTTCCGTATTCATCTTCACCTGCTGTCTTATTATGAATTTTTATTTTTTCATCTAATGCTTTAATTTCATCAATTAGTTCCTTTGTAACAATTCTTCCCTTGTAGGAACTTTCTATAAGCTCCATACCCTCATTAAATTCCACCACCCAATAATCTTTTTTTGCATCAAAAAAGGGAGCCTTATCATCTCCCTTTTTATCCTCTATACTTTTTTCATTTATGCCGTCTGATACACTATCATATCCAGTGTCATTCTCTTTAGCTCCATTTTCATATTGTTCAGAAGTCCCTGATACATCTCCTCGTCTTTTTGCCTCAATTCCTCCGTCAGACCGAACGATTTCATCATCCTCGGGTACTCCATTTGATAGAACCTTGACGCTTCTCTTCCCACTTCCAATAAATAAGGTATCAGCGTTTTTTGGAAATATTCTTCTTCCAATAACATTTCCTTCTCCTCTATCTCGCAATCTATTAAATAATTTAGCTTTGATATTGCGTAACCTATTACTGACCTGTCTTTTTCCTCCATCTCCTGTAGTTCTTCCGTTATCGTATCCCTTATCACCTCCAAAAACTCCCATCTCTCCTTGCAATCTATAAACGGCTCCGCCTCCTCTATCAGCGGCGGCATCAGAAAGTTCTCGGGATCCTCCCTCTCCTTCAGATAAAGCATCAAGGCTGATATATTCATCGGCGTCCCGTCCTTGCTGTAGCGTGGCTTTGTCGCTTCGTATATCCTCATTTCTTCCAATCTCTCCTGAAACATCTCTATGTAATCCTCCAGATACGATATCTCGTCCATTATATCGTCCAGTTGCTGCTCTATCTCTTCGTTCGTCAAGTTCTCGTCGTCTTCTACCCAATCCGCCATATCCCGAAGCTCGTAAATCCTCTCCTGCATATCCCAAATCGGATCGCCCCCGTTCATTTTCTCCTCTAAAAGCTTCTGTAATTTCTCCTCTTTTTCTTCCATTGATTCTTGTATCATAATTCCATCCTTTCTCTAAATCTCTTTGTATGTGTCCTACTATATCATTATGCAGCTTTACTGCCATTTTTATTATTATGCTTTGTTTATGATAATTATTTAACAACTCCCCTAAAATGTCAAGCCTATTTTCATCAAATCCTAAACCTAAGCTCCTATTTATCATATATTCCGATATTACATATGTCGCTTTTAGAATATCCTCACCGCTTAAGCCTATCTTTTTGCTGACCCTATCTAAAGCCTCTTTATTTACTATTTTAGGACTTCTTACCATAGCTGATATTTTGTCTTTGTCGGAAATACTGAAGTCGGAAGTGCCTATATACCTAAAAAGCTGCTTGTTTAATAAAGTTCTATGCTTATTTTTATCAAAAACAGCTGTATTTTTTCCTCTTACAAGATGAACTTCATCTCCGGAAAACAATCTATCATATCCGCCCCTGTCATTAAGTACATTTATACCCTTAGAGCCTTTATTTATATAATATCCCTCGTCATTCCAATCATCGTAGCTTGAATATTTGATATCTTTACCATCTTTATTCCATAAATATAAGGCTGTCCTTAAATCAAGCTCTTTGTTTACTATGAGCATATCAAGAAAGCTTTTAGGATTACTTATAAAAGCCTTAACTCCGCTTTTTATTCCTTCATTCATTTCCTGTATCAAGCTTTTTATATAACTATTCATCATCTTCCTCCTGACTGCCCTATATACTCCCATTCGTAGCTCGGCACGTTAATTGTAGCCTGCAATCTCTTGCTGCCTATCAGCAAAAGTCCCTTACTCCTTTGCTGTGACAACAAAAGCTCTTCTTCCGCATCTGTCAGATTATAAAGAATCTTTGTTTGTCGTAAGTTTTCCCCGTCACAACCCATCAAAAACTTTAGACAAGGCGTATCAAGCAATGCTTGACCGTACATTTTCACGCTTGGATCCAAAAAATCTATTACCGAATGTGTTATTATGACAAAAGCTCCCTCATACTTTCTGCATCTTTTTGCTCCATTCCTAAGAAATGCCAATGTCTGCGGAACATTTTTATCAATCAAAAGATACGCTTCATCAAATATACCCATCACTTTTTCTTTCCTATTCCTTGATATTTCCCTCCACATCCAAGTAGTAAGCATAAGATATTCCGTTCTTATCACCCTATCGGAGCTTTGCTGCAAATCGTGCGTATCAAGTACTATAAGCTTACTGTCTGAATGCAGTGTTGTATGTCCGTTCCACAAAAGACTGTCGGAACCTATAGCCATATTTTTTAGAAGTAACGCCAACTCCTGATAATCCTCGCCCTCTTTATTAAGCAGCTGACGGTACAGATCATTTATGACGGGAAAGTCGGTATTTTGCAAAACACTTATATCGGTGTCAAAATATATATCAAACCTGTTATACAGTTCTATAAGCTCACTATTTAGTATAGCCACCTGCTTATCTGACAAATTGGGTAAATATGTCTTAAAAAACATCTCAAGATGCTTTAGATATACTGCCATATCCGGCATACTGTCCTCATAATCATCTTTGTCATCTTCTTTTGATATCGGCAATATCTGCAACGGATTTATCTTTCCCTTACTTCCGCCTGCCGCATTTATCCAATCACCGTTCAGATTTTCACAAAGACTTTTGTACTCTCGCTCCGGATCTATTATTATGATTTTAGTTCCAAGCATATATTCATTCACTATAAGATGCTTTACGGTAACCGATTTTCCCTGTCCCGGCTGCCCCATTATGACCATATTTGAGTTGGTTCTATCTCCCCCTCTCTTCCAATAATCTATTATAATAAGCCCTCCTGATGCGTCTTTTGCAAGGTAGTAGCCCGCTCCGTCATTATATCCGCTTGCCGCAAACGGAAAGCCTCCTATAAGTGCCGACAGCGGTACTATCCTGTCAGATGTTTCACCGATATTTTTATTTTTTGCATAAGATGCCGACATTGCCATTAATCCCTGTTTTTGCCTAAAAGCTAACACTCTTGATCTGCATTTGGCAATGCTTATATTTGCCTCTATCTTTTTACACACCTGCTCAAATAGATTTTTTTCAGACGCCATAGCCATAAGACACACACTCATAAGTCCTATAGCCTCTCCGTCACTGTCTATCTTACTTAACAGCTTTTCTCCGTCCTCAGCCGCTCTTTCCGCTCTTTGCTTTTGCAAAGGATCTGTAAGGCTTAGTGTTTCACCTCTTTTCATCGCTACATTTTTGCTCAAATGACTTATAAAATCTCCTGAAGATATAGGCTCAAAGGTGATACTTGCAACTGTGCCTGTCATATTTGTAAGCTTTGACAACCAACCTATTTTTGCCTTTGACGGATAGCCTATAATTGCGTATATTTTGGCTAAATTTTCTCCCAATATCAGATTATTTCTATTGAATTTTAAGTGCATTGGAGCTATTATATCTAATAATGTTTTATTCCTATCCATTTTTTATCCTCTCTATCTTATTGATATATCTGTATAATGTCCATATCAAGCACGTCTGTGTCTTCATAAGCCGTTGTAGACGGATTGTTTATTAAGTTAATCAGCCTTATGATGTCTTCTCTTTTTAGGATTTCAGCTTCTAATGATGCACTTGACAGCTGATATACCATATCATCACCTTGCTTTTTAAGCTCTAAAATGGCATTTTTATCCTTTGCTTTTTCCCATATGCAAAAGAAAAACTGTCGCTGTGTCACTTCTCCCGTAAGTGCATAAGAGCCTATCTGCCTTATAGAATTTCTTAACAGTTTTCTTTTTATCATATCGTCGGTATTACTCATTATTTCCGTATAACTGTTTATAAGCGGCTGAATATCTATGGGTCTGCTCAAAGCTAAAAACTTCCAAGGCTTTTTAAATCCGCTTAAAGAACCCGTTAATTTATCCTGAAGAGTCTTTTTTTCACTTGCGGTCAATAAATCAAGCGATACAGAAGACACCTTAATATAAAGCATAAGATAATTATCAGCTGTGTACAATATTCCCTCATTGTCTATATCAAGTACATTCGTGAAATCTTGAGCTATAACATCTTCATCGTTATTAAGATTTTTTTCATCTTTTTTCATACCTTTTTTTATGAGCAAAGCAATAACAAATGCTCCTGCCAATATCAAAAGTCCTACAATTATTAATATGATTTTTTGCGGCATATCTTCTCCTTATTCTTTTAACATTTCTTTTGCTCTTAATAGTACGACAAACAAACTTGACATAACAATTACCATAATTATAAAAATTTCTTTTGCGTAACTTTTGTCAAAAGTCTTCGGCAGCTCCTCTAATACTTGCTCGTCTCTCTTCGGTATATCGTTTTCATCTATATCGTCTTCCAATATGACCGGCTCCTGCTCTTCTGCATTAACAGAAATGGGATACTTAGTGTTTTCTTCTTCAGGTTTCTTAGGTTCTTCTACAATCGGAGGAATATCAGGTATGGTTGGAGATGTCGGCGGTATAGGAGGAGGTGTCAATTTGTTCACTTTGATAGTGGCTGAATATTTAACAGGCGGATTAACTGCTACTACTACACTTGCAGATTCTTTTTTCAGTTCCTGTCCGTCGTAGCTCTCTATTCCAAGAGTTATTCCCATATCGGAAAAAACATTCATTATCTCTTCGGCATATTCAATCGTGCCGGTAAAAATTTCAGGCTCTATAGTAATAGTATTTGTTGTATGTTCATACACAGCAGCCTTTATTTCCTTTCCCTGCTCCACCTGTATTTTACACACGGATATATCTTTTTCATCATTTTTTTCAAAAAATATATTCCTAAACATAGGTTCGCCGTCAAGACTTACAAAAGGATTGTTAACAATTCCGTCTTCAGTATTAACCACAATACTTTGATCGGAAAAATCGAATTCGGTATAAATAGGATTAACAAAAGGCAGTCTGTCCTTTACAAAAACATAAGGATTTGTTATATGATTATGTGATAAAATCACGTATCTCAGTTCACTTAATCCCACAAGATTTTCTACACTTGTTATTTCATTATAACTAAAATCTATACTCTCTATCATATACGGCAATTCAGGTATTTCTCTTATTCTATTTTCATCAGCTTTTATTGTTTTCAGCTTAGTGTTTGACAAATCGGGCAAACTTTCCAAGTTACAATTAGATGCATAAAACTCAACTAAATTATCTAAATCAGCTATACTGTCGACATTCTCAAAGTCGGAATCACTTATATTAATAAATTCTAAATTATCAAATTTGCTTAAATTCGGTAATTCTTTTATTCCTTTTACAGAATTTATATATAACTCCTCAAGATTTTCACTTGCAGTATTAATAAAATTCAGGTTGTCCGAATATTCGCAGCCTTTCATACCTAAGCCCTCAAGATTTGTGAATTCACTCAAATCAGGAACACCTTGTGTTCCATCAAAATTTCTAATAGTCAAGGCTACAACATCATTTGCATTATTCGACTTCACATAATTAAGCTCTTCCATAGTAGAAACCTCATAATAACCGTCTGCATTATTATTGTCGGCATTTGCGTTAACGGCAGTTCCCATAAATAGTGCAAAAGTCGCTGCAATAATTATTTTATTTACCATTTTCATAAAACTAATCCTCCTTTAAAAATACTTTTATCAAGCTTTAATTGCCCCGGAATTTCTTCATCTGTTTCATATTTTACAATCTTACTTGTCACAATCTTATTTATAATCTCGCTACGTAAATTCACAGCATCATAACGAACCTTTATTCCTTGCCATCGCCCCGTAGTATCATTTATTCCATTTAACAGTTTTATCGCAGTTCCTCCCTTTTCATCCCAAGATACAAGATTGGGTGTATAATCATCCAACAAGTAGTCCTCTTTGCTTAACTTCCCCAGAGTATCCGCCTTATCTTCAGGGTACGGCAAGAATATTCGATTCGACATTTTTACACCGGGCAAACAGCTGTCAAGCCATCTTTGCTTTTCCGCTAAAGCGAACCTGCTGTCCTGCAAATATGAAGATAATATATAGACTTCCACTTGAGGAACATCTGATATGATATACTTTATGGCGTCTACCACCTCACAAATGGGTCGCAGCTTTGCAAAATATCCCTTTTTATACAAATCTTCAATGTTTTTGACATAAGAAAAGACGGCTAAAGTGCCGTCCATATCTACAAACAATCTTTTCAATTTTTTAATCCTCCTACTATTATTATTGATATTGGAAAAAATATATTTCATCAGGTTTTTATTAGCTTCTTTTTTTTCCAATATCCTTGCTATACACTGCAAGTTTTAAAAGCTCTTGATTAACTAAAACACTATCATTAGGCATAGGCTTTATAAAAAAATCATAATACCCCCCTTCTCTCACAAATATAACACCAAGTCCTCTTGTCCATTTGATTTGTGTATAATACTTATTTTGTATTATATTTCGTTTTTCTTCAGGCAATACTATCCACGATTTATGGGAATATTTCAAATTGTAATTGGCTTGCAAAATAGCCTTGCTTATATTATCAATCTTAAACTCAAAGGCATTATATTCATACCTATTGTTTAAATATTCAAATGTTATTAAATCCGCTCCGCCGCTTCTGCCTATCTCAAACGCATAATTTTTTACATTATCTCTGCTCTTATACTTTTCCCAAAATGCATCTTTTAAGTCTTTTTCATATAAAAACATTTAATCCTCCATTTTTAACAACAAATGAGATATTGGAAATAAAAAAGAGCTTTTACGCTCCTATATCTCAATATCCCATTCATCTTCATTATTTATATCAATGTATTTATCACTAATTATATCATTGCTATATTCTTCAGAATTATCTTTATTTTTCCTATACTCATACTCAAGATATCCTGCCTTTACCGGGTCGAAGGAAAACGGTACCGGCTCATAGTTTTCATCATATCTATATATACCTGTTACTTTTTCTTTTATTATGCTTTCTCTAAAATAAAAATCGTCAACAGATATCAAAAATGTTTCAAAGTAATCTATAGCCTCTCCCTTAGCAATTCCAAGCTGAAGATATTTATCATCTTCAATCTGCAACAGCAAATGATGACTTTTTATCTTGGTCTTCGGATTGGTCATTTCAACCACTATTGCCTTGTCAAGATTATACATAAATTCCTGAAAATATTTTACTCGCCTTTTTACATTAGACAGCTGTTCAGGGTTATTTTTATTCACCATAGAATAAATTTGTTCGTCGGTCAGATTATCCTTTAAAATTTTATTAAACAATCTGATGCCTTTTAGACTTTCCGTATCGGAGTTCATATAATGCAAACCCAATAGATGCGGTAAGCTGTGTTTCTCCACCTGTATTTCAAATGTATTATTATCGGTTTCTATAATCAAGCCAAGATTAGATAACTTTTTCCATTCATACATAATTTTTTTAATCATAATCATATCATTATATCTCCGTTATCAGATATATTTTTAAGCAATCAAAAAGGATTTAAAGCATAGCCTCAAATCCCTTTATGGCTCTTAACGTGTTTCGGCTGATTTTACAGCTCACTTCCCCCACGCTTTGGTCTACCGCAGCCTATACGGCAACACTTTTCGCTGACACAGTCGATTTCTAACCCCCCTGTTTCAGGGAAGAGGTAAGTGCTACCCCTGAGCTTATTTCTCAATCACATTATAGCACAAATCAATCATAAAAACAATAGCTGCGAAAGCATTTTTATTATAGCTCAAGCTCTTCTTCCCTGTCCGTGTCATAGCTTATATGATTACTTAGGTCTTTTTTATATTCCTTAAGCTCCTTTGATAATTGTTCATTTTCTTCTTCAAGGTAGTTTACCAATGCTTTTAGGTCTTTTATCTCTTCGTTTTTTTGTTTCATTTCTTCTGCCAATATCTGCAGTGTGGCAATGCTGCTGTCCACCTTTTCCGATAAGTTAATGCCTATGTTGTCCCTTATTCTTTCCTTATTCCTTTGCTCCGTTTCTATTTGTTCCCTTAAAAGCATCAATATACTTTCCTGCTTACTTTGTTTATCAAGCAGCTTTTCCTGTTTAGACAGCAAACGGTCGTGTTCGGCTGATAGATTGCCTTGTCCCTCCTTAAGCAGCATATTTTTATCGTTTAACCTCTCGTGTTCGTGTTTTTCATCTTTTCTTGATCTTAAGCTAATGAATATGTTAGATATCAAAGTTGCACTTAGCGTAAAAAGTCCTGCAACTACCGCTATTTCCATAATTGATTTTATCTCCTTTAATGGCATTTCTTCACCTCCAATTCTATATAAAGTATTATTCATTGTCAACGCCTTACCTTAAAATAAAAAGAAAGCCTTTTAGACTTTCTTTATTTCACTATCTGTACGTGCCAGTCGTCCCACATAGCCCCCTTGCAAGTAATGTCCGAAGTTATTTTACACCTTAGTTCTCCTGCCGGTGTCCAACAGTCGTATACCTTTGCATACACCTTATAATTGCCATCAGGATACCATATAGGCAAAAAATGATACCTGCCGTCCGTATAGCCGAAATACCCTGTATAGCTGTACCAATTTTTCGGTAATTGTATCTTACCGCTTATTGTATCTCTTATATTCTTTTCCTCAGTTTTATCACCCAATCTCCAGTATTTTTTATAATTGAATTCCGGAAACAAATATTTAGATGTCTGAAATCCCGTTACATTTGAGGTTTCATTACTGTACACATCACTTGTTATGTCAGCCTCTATTCCGTACCCGGACTTTATATAACGTTCATCAGGGTTTTCTTTTTTGCAAGTTTTTGCGGGCTTTACTTTCATCTCAAGTTTTTTAATCTCTGCCGTATAATATGTAGGATTGCTTGGTGTTCTACCGTTTACTATATATGTTACGCTTGAGCCGTCAGGTGCCGTATCTGTCCTATATTCGTGTTCTCCAAAGCTCCAGTAAGCCTTTTCGTCCCATATAGCTACATAGGTACTGTGGCTATAATAAGAATGACCGTCTTTATCCGTTTTGTAATGCCTTATTTCTTTCCAATTTCTAAAATCTCCTCTTGGCTGATGCTCTACTATTTCCCATCTGCTCCATATCGTCTTTTTCTTTTCTTTTATCTTTGCATACTTTGATTTATCAGGATCAGCGTTCATTTGGAATTCATCGAGATCTAAAGGTCTTTTATCATCTGCTACGGGGTTGTGCGGCTCCCATGGGGTTTTTTCCTCTATCTTCGCCTTTATAGTAGCTGTACCTCCTATATTGCTTGATATTCTTATACTCATATCGCAAGGCTCACTCGGCGTGTGCCACCTAACCCACACAAGCTGCTTATAGCCTTTAGGACAATAAATACCGCTGGCCGTTAATGTTCCTACTCCGGGTATTTCAAAATCCACACTAAGCGGATTATCGGGATTTGCCTCCGACTTCATTGTAAGCTCTACCGATGTAAATACATCGGTGTCACATCTGTAGATATAATCTACATTTTCTATCTTAGGCTTTTTAGGAGGGTCAGTCGGCTTTATAAAGTGGAACACGCTTATACCCATCTTATTTATCATCTCATTGTTGTTATATATGTAGCCCTTTCGCTTTTGTGCTATCGTGGGCTTATCAATCCCCCATTTTTCGTGTTCTAAATAATCAGCTGCGGGTATTGCACTGTGTGACCTGCCGCCCTGATGGCTTTTTATACTTCTTTTACTTTTATACTTTCCTAAACCGGCACCGTTTTTATTTTCCAACAGGTGGTCAAACAAGCCTATTTCAGTAGCGGTAAGCCCGTAGTATTTGCCCTCCATATAGAAATAAAAAATAGGCTCTACCACAAGACGATTATCGGGATCAAAATACTGCTCTTTGGTAACGCCCATATATTCAGTAAGCTTTTTTCTATGTTTCTTTTCAAGAACCCAAGCCTTTTTGTCCTTCTTACGAGCCATCTTATAGCCGAACACCTTCCATATGTCTTTATACCATTTGGCATAACCCCCGTCTTTTGATAAATAATGTTCATCGTGCAAGTCCAGCTTCTTTTTACCTCTCAAATACTCCACCTTACTTGTACCGTATCTGCTGTGAATTATTTCTCCGTCCTTATTCCCGAAGCTTTTATTCCCCCAGTTTTTAAGATGGAACAGATCAACTGATTTTCCTATAATCTTACCGTCATAGGCTCCCGTATTGTTAACCAGACTGAACCTTAAGCCGTAGTCAAGCGGGCTTGATTGTGAAGTTTTTTTACTGCCCGTGCCTTTCATATCTCCGCTATTTGCCGTAGAGCCGCTGTTTCCTCCTACATTGTTACAGTATCCCTCTTTTACATCTGACAAAAACACCGTAAACAAGACCAAAAAGCCGATTAAAATCCTTTTTACTATACGCATAACATCTCCTTTTTAAGTTATTGGAACAAAAAAAGAAAGCCGTTTCAGACTTTCTTAAAATATATTAATATCTTATCTATCCTCTATATAGCTTTCAAGTAAAAGAATCTTTCTTCTAAGCTCCATATTCGTTTTCGTATGAGCATATGTGAAGATTATAACTATAACTAAAAATGTCAACACAATAGTAAGCATCAGCACAAATAAAGCTGCTAAAAAATTTCTCTGTAAAGACTCTTTATATAGCAATTTTAATAATTTTTCCGATGTTGCTGTCAAACCTGAAAAACTAATCTTAAAAATAGAAACTATCATTACTGACCAGAATACCATAAATACTTTACTTCTAAATTCTATTCTAGCCTTTAGTCTTGCAAATCTGGCTATTCTTTCATCATTACTCATATTCTTGATTTTTTCTATTTCTATAACGTCTTCCTTAGCTATTATGGTGTTCTTATACTCTTCGCTGAATATTTGTATCAATACTCTGATAATCTTATCAATATACTTAGTATTTTTCATAATTTCCTCTCGAATTTATAAAAGAGGACCTAAATTTAAGTCCTCTTTTTTACTCTACTATATATCCCTCTTCCATTTCGTGATCATTAGGGTCTGTTACCATGGTGTTTTCTTCTACACTTCCATATAATTTATATCTTGCCTTCTTATCTCCGGCATCGGCTTTTTTACGAGTTTCACGATATTCTTCTACAGTGTCAAATCCGCCCATCTCAGCCGCTTCTTTATCTGTAACTACATGTGCCGAAACCCAACTTAAATCATCATCCTTATGTTTATGGGGATTTTTAATCTCCGGGTTCCTCTCGGTTATTTTTACATTGCCCTGCTTTTGTACCTGCTTTTTTTGTTTATCCTTTTTGCTGAACTTTTTTATATTCTTGCTCTCCTTAAACTCTTTGTCAAGGTCTACATAAGTTCCCGTATTTTCGGAGTAGGTATTGGTACTTAGTTTCTTAGCCTCCCTGTCCTGCTCTTTCTTTTCCTTTTTAAGCTTTTCTACTCTCTTTTTATGTTTCTCTTCTTTTATCTTTGCCTGCTTTTTTTCTTTTATCTCTACTTCTTTTTTATGTTTTTCATAGCTTGCTTTTGCCTCAAGCTTTATTCGTTCATTTTCTCTTTGTTCCTGTTCAGCCTTTTTTACCGCCTCCGCTTTTTCTTTTTCTTCCTGCTCAAGTCTATCCTTTTCTTCTTCTGCTATCCTTGCCTGCCTTATTTTATCGGCACTATTTCTTGAATATACATAAGATGTCGGCAGTCCTACTAAACAAAGTGTTGCAAGTGCTATAATTAATACTTTTTGTTTCTTATTATGCATAACGGTACTCCTTTCTGAAAACATTATACTTTCTCTAATCTATACTATTATTATAACATAGATTTTTATTTAAATCAACCATTTTTTAAGATATTTTTAATATTTTTTTGTTTATTTTTCATTAAGCCTTAGCATTTCATAACGGTAAATCTTACCTGAAGTCTTTATATCATATTTTTTTTCCAATAACCAATCTGTTTTTGTATAACACCTAATAAATACTTTTTCTGTGTCCTACTGATAACGCAATTATAACCAATTCGCTATCTCTTATATCGCAGATAATTCGATAGTCCCCGACCCTATATCGCCATTCTCCGTTTCTGTTTGCCGTAAGTCCTTTGCCTTTTATTCTCGGATTTTCGCAATTTTCCAAGTTGTCGGCTATCCAATCTAAAATAAGCTTTTGCGTACCTTTATCAAGCTTGCTTAACTGTTTCGTCGCTTTGTAACTATACTTTAAAGTGTACATCACTCAACTCCTAACATTCTGCATACTTCGGTGTGGGAGTAGCTAATTGGATTCTTCTTGTACTCTTCAAGAGCCTCTTTATACAATGCAAGGTCATATTCGTCCTCCATACGTTCAATTTTTTCCAAAGCGGCATTCCTTAAAAGTTCGGACAAAGAAATATTGTTGTCTTTTGCATAAGACTTAAGTAATTGTTCATCCTGTGCATCTAATTCTAATGAAATAGCCATATAATATCTCCTTTCTTTGCATATTACAGACTAAAAATAGTTTATACCTTACTTATCTCTGTAATGAGAGCCGCACTGTGCTATCTCTATATTCCCATTCCTTATGCGATATACAAGACGGTTGCTATCATCTATCCTGCGACTCCAAAAGCCGCTCAAATCGCCTTTTAGAGGTTCCGGCTTGCCTATTCCTTCATATCCGTTTCTGTCAATATCCTGTAAAAGCCGAAGAATACGTTTGAGAATTTTTCTATCTTGTTTTGTCCAATACTCAAAATCTTCCCACGCTTCATCCTGCCAAATCTTATTCATAATCTACCTCATGCACCGTTCCTTTACCTGCATTAAGGTCAGCAATGGACTTTGTAAGCCTTGCTATGTTTTCTTCGGAATAAAACGGGTCAACCGATACTTCAAACGGTATTCTCTTTTCATTGGCAACCTTGCTAAGAAATATACTGATAGCCGCTGACATAGTTATACCCATTGCGGTACAAACGCTTTCAGCCTTTGCCTTAATGGTATCATCTACTTTAAAAGTCACCTGTGCCATAAAATTATCTCCTTTCTTTGCATATTACAGACGTATAATCCCACTAAAAATAGTTTACACCTGACTAAACATATCTGTCAATATTCATTTTACAAGTTTTTGTTGTTTATCTCTTAATTCCAAAATCTCACTTTTTTTCACAAACATTTGATAGCCTGAATATATAGAATACAGGCTGTGCTTTGTAATAAGTTCGTTAAGTTCCTTAGCCGTAACCCCTAAAATTGCTTTAGCTTGAGTTTTTGTGATAAGATTTGATATATCTTTTTGATAAAGCTCCTTTATTTTCTCATCAACCTCTTCTTTGTTTACATAAACGGCATTACTATAACAAAACATCTCATTAATTTTCGTCTTAAGCAAACCAAGTGCAATGCATTTCTTAAGCTTTTCGCATTTATCCGGCAAAATTTGGCTGAATGAACTTAAAGGAACATAATTAGCATAGAACTCTTTTCTTTTATTTATCATTATTTTCGCCTCTTCTATCGAATATATATCCGCCCCATGTATCCGCATAGGTTCTATGTTGTACTTATTTTTTAGCTGGTTTACTCTTTGTTTTGTTATTCCAAGAATAGCACCAAGCTCTTTTGTAGTTACATATTTTCTTTTTAAAAGCATATCTTTATATTGTTCATTTAGTTCTTTTTCCTGCAAAATACTACCTCCTTTTTAATTTTAATACGGGTCTGCCGACCATAACTAAAGTATCTGTCTTAACTTTGGAATAAACAAGTCCGAATCTTTCTCCCTTTGCCTCTACCATCATTCCTTTTCCCACATACATAGCCACGTGACCTATGCCCTTGTATCTTCTGTCGGCAACCGCAAAGCCCCTTCTAAAAAACAACAAATCTCCGACTTTGATGTCTTTATAATCAACCAACAAGTTATTTTTTTCACACCACAGCCCCTGAAAAGCAGATGTAGGCGGCCAGCCGTTGTATCCTTGGCTGTCCGATAATAAGATACCCGCACTTCTGTATGCGTACCACATAAGAGAGCTGCAGTCAAAAGCCTTGCCGCTTGCTCTAAGTGGCCAAGAATACGCACAGCCTGCCTTTACCTTACTGTCGCAAAAAGCTACAGCCTTTTTTATCACTTCATTTATATCGGGGTCATTCATAAGTGCGTTCATCTCCTCATCGCTTAGAGATGCGTTTGCATTTACACTGCCGTCATCTTCATAAGGGTCTGAGCCTATAACCTCTGCCGATACGCTTTCTTTTATATTTTTTACTATGTCCAAATTATCAAAATATGCACCAAGTGAGGCAAGCGGATTCACTACTATGTGTGTAAATACCGCAGCAATTAATATAACAAAGGCTAATGCACTTATGATGATTATAACAAGGCTTTTGTCCTCATTCTCCTCATTTTTTGCCCTTAAACGTGACAACACCACCTTGGCCGCAATCTCTATTAGCCTTGCCTGCATAATTAAGGCTCATATGATGCTTGCGTACCTTTCGGTTCATCAAGCATAAATATCAATTTTTTTAGTTCCATAAATTTTCCCCTTTCTACAATCTGCTCTTCCAAGCTGTGACACTCGGAACATCAAGCACTACTCTGTCAGCCTCCATTCCCAGTAAGTAAAACGGCAGTTCCATATGAAAGCTGCCTTTTGCCTCATATCTTACAAAGCCTCCGTAGGCTGTAGTTTCTTCTATACTCATCTTAAAGTCACTAAGCGAATACATCAAATGCTCAGAATCGTCATAGGCTATCAAACTGCCGTCCTCTTCTAATGTCGTATTTAAAAGTCCTTGCAGCTCTGATGATATATCTGCGGTATCATTCACATTTATAAATGTAGGGCTTTCCTTTTTGTTCGTATCATTTAACGGCAATCCCGCATTTCCTCCCTCCATAAGTCCCCCTATCTGTGTAGCCTCTCTCGTACTTAGAAATATCTCATCATAGTTTTCTATTGCAACGGATAGCATAGCCTTTTCGTATGCTCTGCCGGCAACCGATATTTGATTGTATATCCTATAATACTCTGCAAAAAATGCCAATATAAAAACCAAACCCATTATTACAAAGGCTCCTGCTATATATGCACCTCCCGTATTATCTCTTATCTTATTTATCAGTCCTTTTTTTAATATATCAATATTCTTTTTCATAACTTGTGATACACCTCACTTCTTGATAAAGCCTTTGTATGTATGGGTATATTTATTGGAATTTTAAGCACCTTTAAAGAATATATGGTGTCAGCCTCAACCACTATTTCATCGTTTAGCTGTATGCTTATTCCGTCCGACAAAAATGTGCTGTTTGTGTAATACAGATTAACCATATCAAGTCCCATTTTTGTTTTATACTCTTCTATCCTGAAAATTGCATCAGGCGTTGTGCCTCCCTCTACGGATATTATTCTTGCAGCGTTGGTTGCGTAGGTATGTATCCTGTTTATATGAGCAAATATCGGCAAAAATGCTGTCATTATTGCTATTACCGTCATAATTGCAAGCATTATTAAGGCTGCATCTATATATGCCGCTCCGCAATTATTCTTAAAAATTGATACAATCTTATTTCTGCACTTCCCTAACATATACCCTCCTTTACATTAACATTGACCTGTCCATACTAAAAAGATAAAGAGCAATAACAGCCATATACATAATAATCATTGCACTAAGTATCAAAAACTGATATTTCTTTATTTTGTCCGGCTGTTTTGCCGCCCTGTCCTCAAGTCTTTGCAACTCAAGTTCGTCAAGATCGTGTGACAACATCTCAAAATAAGTCCTCATATCATCACCTCTTATCACACCTATTAAGCCTCGTACTATGTCGGATAATGAGCCGAGACTAACCCTACTTTCAAATCTTACCAAAGCCGCCTCATAGTTGGAGCTTTTCATATCCGCTATGGTAATGAAAAGCTCTTTTCTTAATGTTTTATCCGTCCCTTTAGCATATCTTGTAAGAATATCTATTACATCGGTTGTATTTTTTATTTCCTGATTTATAGTTGCACAAAATCTCGGCAGTTCGTACTCTATCTCCTGTTTTTTCTTGGTGTATACAGCCTCTAAGCTGCTGTCCGCCCTGAAATAATATACAAATGCCATTATGAATGTAATAATAGATGCTACAGGGATTATTTTTAGTAGTAAAATGCCGATACTTGCTATAAAAACAACTCTTGCAAGCTTATCAGCCTCATAAGCATTTGCCGATAAGTTCTCATTTTCTGAATACTTTATGTAGCTTTCTATCTTTAATTTTTTGCCCTCACTTAATATTATTCTTTTTTCTATAATGGAACTTAGATACTGTATCAAAAGTCCGATGATATTATTCCCCTTATTTATCTTTATTATCCGTCCTGCTACCTTATTTGCTTTCATACTCGGCATACGAAAAGCAAATAGTAATAATCTGAAATATCCTCCGACAAACAAAATAAAGCTTGTAGTCGCTATCACATATACAACCATAGCTACCTCCTATATTCTATCGGTCTTGTCAATCTGACTACATTTAAGGCACTGAACACCACTATGCCGGTAACAACGGCTATTATGATGTGTCCTGCCTGTGTATGTACCAGAATTCTATACCATTCTCTATTTAGTACATAAAAAATCGGTATATTGAAAAGAAGAATAATAACCATCATTATAAATTCTTTTACCGGCTGATAAAGCATATTGTCAAGCCTTACCGATACTATTCTTATGTTGCTTAATTTCTTGACTATTGCCGGCAATGTTCCTTTAAGCTTGCTGTCTGTTTGACATGCTGTTAAGCTGCTGCACCATTCGGTGAACACCTCATTATGTAAGCTGTTTCTTAATAATACCAGATTTCTTTTAAGGTCTGAGTCTATATAATCACAGTTGAATATAAAATTCTGAAACAGTCCCTTTATAGGTGCGTGTATATACTCTATATTCTCCTCTACGGCAGATACTATATTATCACTTCGTATATAGCTGTTGGTTATGATAGATAGTGCCGTTTCCAGTTCGTTATTTATTATTTTTTTGTACATCAGACTTTTTTGCCTTATATATACAAAAGGAGCTACCACTGCGACTATAACAAGCGGTACTGTTAGAAATAGATTGCCGGTCACCATACAAAATGTCACCGCAATTATTGCTAATACAAAAGATGAAAAGCATACAATCGGAAACTCGTGTGTTTTGTCTAAAAGCTTCAGCATATCTATCGTTTCTTTCACCAATAATGAAAAACCCTTTTCCGTCTTTATCCCTTTTGCAAGCTCTATCTTTTTTCTTACACTGTATTCTTTAGGCGTAAACAAAATACTGATGTCATCTTTAAGTCCCTTGTAGGTCAGATGAAAAACGGTAAAAATGCCGTATTCTATAAGTAAAAAGCTGAACAGTTTTAGTATTATTATCATAACCGCCTCCTATAATAAATCAAGCAGCTCTTTTGTTATATTTTTGCTTATGAGCTCATTTTTCATATAATCGCTTATGCTGTTTTCTTTTTTATAATAGCCATTTATTTTTAGACGCCCGTTTTCTTCCCTGTTTTCCGTAACCACGAATCTATATAGTGTTCTTATACTCTTATTTCCGTTTTCATCTATATAGCTCTCCGTTATCTCCTTGACTCGCCTTACGTTATCCTCATCTTTTCTTATATAAACCACTATAGGGAATGCCTCTACACATAATCTCTCAAGTGTATTTTCATCCATATCTACTCCCATCTTACAAAGGGTCACCATTCTCCAGTATGTAGCCCTACAGCTCTTAGCGTGTGTAGTGGTAAGTACTGCGTGTCCGGTTCTTGCAGCTTCTTGAGCCGCATTAGCCTCTTTTCCTTTCATCTCACTTACCACTATTACATCAGGATTCATTGTAAGAGCGGTTTCCAGCAATTTATCCTGATCTATGTTTCTGCCCTTGTCATCGGACTTTTGGGTGTGCGTATGTACTACTGAATTTATTACCTTGCCCTTTTCATCTCTTTTCGTTAGATCAAACTCTCTAACGTCCTCTTCTATACAATAAACTCTCTTATTTAAGGGGATCTGAGATGCCAGATATATAAGCAGGGTGGTCTTTCCGCTGCCGGTTTCACCCGTAATACACATACTTACTCCATATCTGCTGAATATGCTCAATGCAGAAAGCATTTCTTCTGTAATAGTACCCCTGTTTATAAAATCCTCCGCTTTAAATTTTTTCGGATTTATAATTCTAAGAGATGCCGCTATTCCTATGTCCTTATCAATAACGCCGTCGCCCATAATAGTAAGTCTTATTCTATTATGCAGATGTCCTCTTACTATCGGTCTGCTCTTATCTATTATCATATCGCTTTCTTTTTTTAGAAGTCTTTTTATGACATCGCTGCAATGCTCTGCCGATCTGAATGTTTCATCTGTAGCTGCAACCTCTCCTGTGTCATAATGTACCTTTATATCGTCCCACCTGTTTATGTTCACCTCTTCTATGTCATTCCTTGCGGTATCAAGCAACGGTGTCAGTATAGATAGTTCCACCATTTCATTATAAATTTTCTGCGATACCGCTGCATTGCTTGAGTATCCTTTTACACCCACTTTTTTATCTCTTATGTATTTGTCAATAATATTTCTTATTTGCTCTTTCAGTGCGTGCCTTTGCTTATCGTTTGTTGCATCTGCCATTAATGCAAAGTATTGACTTGATATATGACCCTGTATTTCGCTATACAAAGTATCAAAACTTATGTACTTTATCTCATCTTTACTATTTAGGTTTTCACCACTTTTTATATCATCTATTTTAGAATCATTCATCATCAAACACCTCATTTTCTTTTGCTTTCTTGCCGAACAACGTGAACTTTTTCTTAGGCTTTGATACCTCTTTACTAATTCCTTTTACTTTAAGTTCATTTTTAAGCAAGATTTCTTTATTTATTATATTGTTTAGGGTATTTTGATACTTTGACTTGTTTATTTTGTTAAGCTCTCCCTCTATAAACTGCTTATGTATTGATTCATCAAAAGCCAAATCGTAAGAGGTTGCATATTTTGCCCTGTATATACTTAATGCCTCATAGTCCCTTGCACTTGATAAAATATTTATATGCTTTTCTACGTTAAATCTGCTGTCGGACAAAAGAGGTAAATTACTGTCAAAAAAACAATTAGACTTAAATGTTCCGCTGCACATTCTAAATACTATGTCGCTCATCTCAAGTGCGGTCATCGAGATCATATTGCTGCTGACATCGCTGCTACAGTCAAAAATCAGAAAATCAAACATATCTGCAAGCTGCATTATTACTTTCACTACGTTGTACTTAGCATATACGGGATAACTGAATATATTCTCTTTAGGTGCATAAGCCAAATATGCAAGATTATCAGTTCCTCTAACTGTGTGCATTAGCTTATATATTTCATCTTCACTTAAGTCCATCTGCCATAAATCGCCCATACTTATAAAATTCTTTTCGTAAGGATATATGCTTGATATATCTACAGATAGGTTTTCAGTGTAAATAATTAGGGTGTTTTTCTTTATGCTGTCCAAAGTAACTCCAAGCTTTGTTGCAAAGGTGGTCTTGCCGCTTGCATTAGAACCCCATACACTAATTATCATTTGCACCACCCTTTCCTACATTATTAACGGCTTCACCCGCTTCACCCTTATTATTTATGCTGCCGACTGCCTTGTTCACATCAGAGAAATTAGCGGTATTGCCATTAATTACACCGTTTTCATCAGTATTAATCTCATCATTTTTTGTACCGTCAAAATAACGTTCCTGTTCTTCCAACAATGCTTTCTTCTTTTCCTCATCACCTCTAGCAAGTAATGCTAAATGCAGCGTTGCACTGCCCTCGTTTATAGCTAACTGAGATGCCTGTTCACCATTAACAAGAAGTGTTACCGTTACAATCTTTTTATTGCCCTCTTTTTCATCTTTTAACTGTTCCCCTTTTTCTTTATCGTAGCCCGATTCTTCCGTACTTGACAAAACCTCTACATATCTTAAAGATTCAGGAATAGTACATACCTCCTCTTCCTCGTCCCTTTCTTTCACTAAAATACTGACTATATCTCCCTGTAAAAGCTTGCTTGAAAGTCCTGCCGCAAAGCTGTGTACGGTCACCGACATTGCCATCTTGTCATCAGGTATATTATTAAGATATGTGTCATTATCAAGAGGAAAGCTGCTTACAGAATCTGTTGTTATGAAATTTCCGCTATAAATATCTGTCTTAGCATACTTTCCCAGTACATCATCTTTTTTCTTAATTACCTTGTTTGACATATTGTATGTTCCTACGCTTGCCACCTCTAAATCAATTTCACCTATCTGCATCCCCTTTGTTATATTATTTTTCACTCTGACTACATCAGCCTTTTTCTCTAAAACGCTCTGATACATAGGTGACAGTACAAAACTGGTAGCTAAACCTAAAACTATAGATGTTATTCCTATTATCGCTTGTTTGCCTTTCATCAAATCCTCCTAAATATGAAAAAACCTATGCTCAAAAAAGGCAGCATAGGCTTTTTAGTGTTTTTATTTATAAAATAATAATAGACTGTAAGTAAAAGACAGCCTAAAATAATACCGTTTATGCTTTTTGAAAAACCGTTCATCAACGTATTACAAAATATGAATTTTATATCACCTCCTCCTATGAAATCATTCTTTAATGTTAATGTTAAAATCGGTATCGTAATAATGAGTGCGGAAACAATTCTTATAAAAAGCTTTTCACTAAATCCTGTATCTGCTGCAAAAAGTGCTATAATAGCTATATATGTGAAATTATAAACATATCTTTTTTTTATATCAATTATAGATGATAATAAAAGCACCAATAAATACAAAATATCTATCATTTTTCTTTCCACATCATCGCCTGTAGGGATTTATACTTGTACACCTTCTGCGACTTATTAAAATCTACTAAAAATGCTAAATAACCCAAAAAAGAGGTATTGCACTCATCTTTTATCACAAGTACGGCTGTTATTGTAGGCGTGAACAAAAAAGCAAGTCCGCAGATAAGACCGTTTGCTCCGAAAAGATTCAGCACCACAGCAAGTACCGCCCCCATCACAACGGCTATCATAACCAAAATACTTTCTTTTACACCGAAACCGTTTATATACTCTCTCCTATTTTTTATTCCGTATGGTATATATACACGATTTTGTTCTTCCAAGTCATCACCTCCCTAAACATAATAGCTTAACACTGTCCTTGCCAAACCTGTTATAGTATTGGCAAGGACTAAAAATATTATTAAGTTCCTAAGCTTTTTTTTATTTTCATTTACTTCTGTTTCTTCGTTCATCATCATTCCCAATATCAATACCGAGGCTCTGGCTGTACCGCCTACATTTATCAGTATCAAAAAAACCGTTATTATGCTGCCTATACTGCCCGTTGTATCTATTTTCATTTTCCCAAAGCCCCCCTAATTGAGTTCGCTAACATCAATCCTGAATGTAGTTTCCCAAATCCGTTTGACTGTGTAGGCATCACCAACATCTCCGATAAAAACTGCGGCAGCTTTAGAGCTGTTCCCATTACTACAAGCCCTGTAACAGTAGCTAACAAACCTGTGTGCAAAATTTTTACACTTAAAAACAGCAAAAATGACTGCAAAGATACGGTTATCAGCTCTTGTATTATTTTTTTCACATACATATCCCATATACCGTGATTGCTGTTTAGAAGTCCAAGAACTGCAAGAGGTATTCCTATCCTTAGTATAAACAGCTCAATACTTCTTTTTAGAAATGAAAATATCAATTTCACCAAGGTTATAAGGGCAATAGAATCAAATATCACGTCAAGTATATTCGGAGTAATATTGTGCTGAAATGACAGTAATGACCCAAGGTTCGTCATAGGATTAGAAAATACTATATTGATCAGTTTTACCATTATATCTATTGCCACATCAAAAATTGTGTTAAATGCTACTATTACAAAAATTATTTTTGATAATGCTATCACCTGTACCATAGGGTCAAGCATAGCATCTCCTTCTATGCCTAAGACATATATCTCAAATCCCTTTTTTAGGTACAAGACCAACAAAAATCCAAGTGAAAAGCAGGCTATACCCAAATATATTTTGTTATAGTCAATGGTATAAAATGTGAACAGTTTCTCAAGCTTATATATATTCTCCAAACCGCTAAATACCATTACCTCTTTTAGTTTTATTCCGCTTTCTTCTAAGAGCTTAACAAAAAAATTCAGTACAAGGTCAAACATAAACTTTAACCTTGAAAATTAAAGCCGTCTTTTATTTTTTGGGTCAATGTCGGTAATATTGTATCCTTGGTGATTGCGTATAAGCCGGCTAAAAACGCAAGCCCGATAACAACCGCTAAAATATATTTGAATGATTCATCAAGCCAGTTTCCGCTGTTATCTGACAGCTTATCTTTTATTCTGTTAATTTTTTCCTTTATACCTAACCTTACCATAAATACCTTGTTATCAATATTTGTCAATAATTTTATCATTTTTAAATCCTCCTCTAATTTTTATTGATAATATTTTACAATAGTTCCAATTAGTCCTGATATTACTACTATTCCCACTGCACATACAATAGTCGTTACTATTCTCTTATTCCATATCTTTTGATCCTGTTCATCAGCCATATTTTTTCTTATAAAAAAATATATGCCGAATAAGACAGATACTAAGGCTCCTATAATTCCTATAGCCTTTGTTGAATCCTGTATAAGCTTTTTAGTTCCCGTTACTACTTTATCGTTTTGGATATTTCCTGCAAGTGCGTCTAATTTTGTTATCCAAATAAAAGCCGCGGTTCCTAATATACTGAATGCTCTTTTCACTTTATTCATCATCAATATTTCCTCTTATTTTCATTTGATTATAGCTAAAAATAACCTGCTCCATCTGTGTTATTTTTTGTTGCAACTCCTTTATTTCATTGTTAATATTTGACTTGTTTTTTTCCGATTTATCATTTTTAATCATACTTGCTATTATTTCTTTGTGTATATCAAAATATGCTATTCTCCTTCCTCTTCTTTCCTTAATCTTATTTTGTCTATAGTATCTGACCTTTAGGTCTTTGTCCCTATCTCCCATTCCGAACATACTGCAAAACTGCCATTTTGATATATCGGGTGAAGTAAATATAGCTTTTTGTTTGTTACTGAATACCAAACTATAGGGACGTTTGATTCTGCCTATCTCATCTGCCATTAACAAGGCTCTGCCTGTTAAGTTAACGCTTAACGAATGTGAGCTGCTTGCATATTTTTGCTCGCTGCTTGATGAATTTATCGCTCCTACTGTATATTGACCCAGTTTTTCACTCAAAGTTTTTAGGGTTTCCGGATCCTCACTTGCAAGATACACCCAAGTGCCGCAGTTACCCTCTATTGTTTTATTCGCCTCCCCGTACTTTTCTTTTAGTTGTGCAAGGCTTTGCAAAAACAAGTTAAACCTTATGCCCTTGCCTCTTGCTACGGTAAGCATAGTAACAAAGTTAGGTATTGCCGGAAAGTTTCCGAACTCGTCACATACAAAATTAACTCTGTTTTTTAGTCTGCCCCCGTACATATCCGCAACCTCCGATAATGCCTGATATTCTTGAGAGATAAATAATGTCGCTATGTCGTTATATGTATTTTTGTCATCAGGCAGTATGATATATATAGCCATAGGCTTTGTTCCGGGCTTCTTATAATTAAAGCTTGTACTACTCGTCATATCGGCTATTAACGGATCTGTAAACAGCCTAAGTGTGGTTAAAGCCGATGTATAAAAGCTTCCCCTTGTTCTACTCGGTGCTACTTTTCCTATTGCAAGCAAGCCTTTTGCAGGATGCTCGTCCGGAAGATTTTCCGCATAGTAATTAATAGGTAATTGGTACTCTGCTCCTATCTTGACACCTTTACACATATTTGACAAAAAATAGTATACATTAGCCATATTCTGCAACTGAGGATTTTTTTTGTTATCATAAACCACCGCCATAATAGCAGTTGCTATGATAGATGCCTCACCGTTTTGCCATATAGGCTCCTGAGCCTTGGAGTTCTCCTTATATACAAGTAGCGTGGTTATGTCCCACACAGCCTGTACAGCCTTTGATATATCATTATTATCTATTGCTGATATTACCGGCTGTAGAAAATTGTACCTGTCGCCCTTTAACGGATTTTTAAAATTAAGAGTTACTACCTCATAATTTCTTGATACTAAGAAAGGAGCCGTATAGTCATATAGCTCCCCCTTAATATCTGTGACAAAGATGGATTCGTTTGCAAGTGATAACAAAGCTATAGTTTGTAAAACTAAACATCTGGTTTTTCCACAACCTGTAGAACCCAATACCAAGGAGTGCTTGTCATCACCTACATAATAAATTCTACTTCCCTCCTTTCCTAAGACTATTCCTCCTGTTTTGATTTTTTTATTCATCACCTCCTTTTTTTTGTAATCACTTATGTCGCTTTTTGTATCTGTAGCGACAAAGTTAATCTTTTTATCCATAAGGCTACGTCTAATCCTATTCATCTGATCTGCACTTAGATTCTCATCATCGTAAATAGAAATATCAAGCTTTGCCTTTAGACCCAATCTTAATTCCCTCATTTTCTGTCCTGAGTATTTTTTGTCTGCAAATCTTGCCACATCAACATCATCTAATATGCCATAGGCTATTTCTTTTAGTTGACTTGTATCAAAGCTGTCATCAGTCAACAGCTTTTTCACTATCTTCTTTGCGTGATTCGAATATAGTCTTTTTTCTTTCAGTGTCATAACGGTGTCAATTATTACATTCACCTGTTCATCATTTAGATTATTTATATCTAAATCTTCTATTTCTATGCCGCTTTCTATAGCTTTATTTATCTTTTGCAATGTGTACTTTTGTAGATTTGGATTACTAAGTGATTTTCCGCTGCTCTTTTTTATATTGATTATTTGTTCTACCTGCTCATCTGTATATACTGTTCTGTCATCATTATCTAAATTTAGAGTTATTCCCATATTAAGCATTTCTTCATTGATTTCTATATCCCTAAGCTTTTTTATTTCCTGCTCTTCCTGTCGCAAATAGCTTAACATATCAGAGTCAACCCTAAAGTCTACATAATCAAAAACCTTATCAAACTTGCTTTTATCAAGCCAAGCAGCGGTTCCGTATTGCCCGCTGCCTGACGCAACAGGTGTACTTATATCATCAGTTATAAACACTTGTTCGCTTGCATAATTTGGCTTTGCAAAAAAATAAAGGCTGACAATCATCAAAATTATCAAAACCTCGGCATAAAAATATAATTTTATAGTATGTGGATTTTTTATTGCATAGGTTAACAACAGTAAAATGTTTAACTTAAGCGGCAATACCCCGTTCTTTAAAAATGAGTCTACTATAGGAACAGCATATATAATTGCTATATTTGATAAAACGTATATAAAAGCATAACTTATAACCTGTGTTCTGAACCTTTTACTGCATTTCCATTTCGTCAAAATCTTCGACATCATTTACCACTTCCTTATCAAAATCTTTTAGAGCCTTACCTAAATACTGTGCCTTTTCACTTATTCCGTTATCCACTTGTTGTTTCAAATATTCATTAAAATCCTTTGCATTGTATATTTCATACTCAATCTTATAGTTCTTATTATAAATATCCGTCATAATTTTTTGTGCCTTATATCCTGCTGCGTCGTTATCAAGACATAATCTTATAGTATCTATTTCGTTATGTTCTTTTAGATATCTATCAAGTGCTATGTGAGTTACACCGCCAAGGCTTAATAGATGATGTTTGACATTATCATTTCCGACAAGTTTTTGCAATGTCATATAACTCATCAAATCAACGGGACTTTCAAATACGATTACCTTTTTGCTGATTCCCTCTTTTGAAAATGCGTAAGTCTTGTCACTATTTTCCACATCTCCTTTAAATGTCTTATAGGTATTGGTTCCTCTCATCGTAGCATACTTCGGATTCTTATCATTATCATATCCTACAAACACGGCGTTACCGTGTTCCATTTCCTGATAGAGCATTTTTTCTTTCACAAAATAATTAACAACATCCTTATCAATCTTTCTTGTATTTATAAGGTAGGCATAAAGTCTTGAGTATTTTTCAGCCTTTTTGGGAAGAACCATTTCATCTCCGTTTTTTACTATTTGCTCCGTTTGGTAAGGCTTTTGTATCATTTTATCATTCCTTTCATCATATCCTGATAAATGTATTACGGAATCCCTCCAGCTCTTACCTGTCATATACATATAAAACTGTATACTTCCTCCACCCTTGCCTTGCGAAAAGCAGTTCCATTTGCTGCCGTCCTCGCTTACATAAAGACCTCCGTATCCCTCAATGTGATAGCTTTTACCGTCCTTTTTTGCATCAAGATTTAAAGCCCTTGATATATCTAAGATACTCACTCTATTTGCCTTCGCTATTACATCTTCGCTTAATAATCCCATTCTATACCGTCTCCTTTCTTTGATTCCTCTAATTTTTCTTCTTTTGCATTTTTACTTCCTGTTTTTTTATTAACAAACGACGGTTTTTGATACCTTTTTGTATCGTCCTTTAAAAGTCTTGCAAGGTGCTTGGCAAAGCCTAAATGATTGCCGCAATTATCAGCTTTTTGTTCCTTGCTGCTTAATTTTGACTCATTTATTTGTTCCGGGTATTTTTTATTCCAGTATTCCTCAAGTGCTGCCTTTGTAAATGGAGTATATCCTCTTTTTGGCTGACCTAATTTATCTGAATTTATTTTTTTGCCGTCGGCATTTATATAGCTTATATCTTTTCTGCTTTCCTTCCATACTACACGAATTCCCTTTTTATTCAGAAAATCAATGTATTCTTCAGCATTATTGGAATAATTTTTAGCCTCCTTACAAGCATCAAACATTTCTTTTTTCCAAGATAAGCCCCTTTGTACAGACCTATATTCTCCGCTGTTTTTTATTTCCTGCTCTTTTAAGTGGGAGAGGTTCACTTTATCATCTTTTTGTATTTCTTTTTTTGCTATGACGGACAAGCCGAATTTGCGACAAAGCATATCACTATATTCTTTTATTCTCTTCATTTGCTCCCTGCTTTGCTGATATGACTTACCGTCTATGTTGCTTGTGCTGTTGATTATAAAATGTGTATGTATATGTTCCTTATCTGTATGCACCCCATAAACCACACTAAAATCATTGAAAATATCATATTTGACCATTTCATCAGCTATATTCTTAGCTAATTGGGCATCTGCCTCTCCGGGTGCAAACGACTGCACAAAATGTATACACATACGTCTTGAAAGGTCGTTTTCATTTTTAGGCAATTTTCTAAATAAGCTTTTTGTTAATACAAAATCATCGTATGCCATCATAGGATTACAATTTTTCCCTCCTCTTAGCTCTTCTGTTGTTTTATGCTCCAAATCAAGCACATAATCTATCACTTTTCTAAGTGAGCTTAACGTCTTATAAGTTCGTATCTTTCCGTCAGCACCTTTTCTGCCGTTTATAAATTCTATGCTTGCAATCCTTATCATCTCCCTTTTTTAGATTAACAAAAAAGAAAGTGTCTTAGAATCTTCTAACACTTCCTTTGCAAATTCACTATTTCTCTTTTTATATCAATTAACAATCTTTGCAGCCTATCAAGCTCTATCACATCTATTAGACCCTGATGTGCAAGCATTGTTAATTGATTCAAATTATTTCCTATATAGTTAAGCTCTCTTATAAAAGCTCTCATATCTTCTATAATAACTATTTTTTCTCCAATACCTGCCTTTGCCAAATATGAACTTCTGCTCAGATGTGCCGCTTTAGCATAGCTATCTATTTTTTCCAAATCACCAGAACAAACACTAATATGTACAGACCTCTTTTTTCTATAAGATTGAGGTAAAATAGGCTCTTCACATGTTTTCAGTTTATCTGTTATCAAATATTCTTTAAGTGTCTTGCCGGCACTAACAGCATTTTTTATTAGTTGTTGTTTCTCTTCTTTGGATACTCTTATATATATTCTTTCATCATTCATAATATATTCTTTTTAAAACATTTTTTATATAGATTTCCCCCATTTTTGCATATATGCCGATAATGCAGCCTTTATAGTTTCTATTATAGTATCATCACTATCTTCTTCACTAAAAAATTCATTAAGTATTTCTCTTTTTATCGTCACACCTTTTTCCCCTTTGGGTTTTTCCTTTGTTACTAAAACCTCTTTTATTTTCTCTCTATCTAAGGTATCTGCAAGCTTTCTAAGCTCTTTAGCCTTACTTTGATTTATCTTAACTTTTATTTCATCTGCAACGCTGACAACCATATCCTGCTCTGTATCGGCAAGATATGACAATTCCACACCCGTTCGCATATCTATTTTGCTGTTGTCCAGTTTTTCCTTACAGTTTTTTGTCAATTTATCAAGCCTACAGTATCTTGCTATATTTCTTGGTGTCATAGAATAATCAAAATCATCTATGTTTTTATCATTTATATTTTCTCTGCCCGATACCAAAGCTTCTATTTTTTCAAGATCTGTTCTATGTCCCTGTCTTTTTTGAGCATTGTAATGAGTCGATATGACAAAAGCTCTTTCACTGGGTTGCAAATCTGCTAAACTTCTTTGGATCATATTGCTTTCACTTACTATGAGTTCCGCAGTTATATCGTCTATATTTTTCAGAACTCTGACCGGAACCTTTGACAGCTTTAATATTTTTGCGACGTTATGTCTATTGTGTCCGGCTAAAATTTCATATTCCCCGTTATCATTTATTCTTGCTATTAGCGGTCTTGCAAGTATAGGCTGCAATATTCCATATTCCCTAATACTATCTATCAAATCTTACAGTTTCTTTCCTGTATACAGCTTGAAAGGATTTTTAGCGTACGGGATAAGCTTTTCAGGATCTATCATAAAAATGTCCGTCACATTGTTTTGATATGTACTATTTTCATCTGTTAAGATATCCTCAAGTTCCGGTGCTATTACAAAATTGGCTTCCATTTCTACCTCCTTGCCATATATGTTTTTTAGAGGGTGTGGGATACTTCCCACATCTGCAATCCAAGTGCAACTTGGCAAGCTCTAACTTGTACAAATGGTGCGTGTACGCACAATTTGTACAATGTTAGGAAGCTTGCAAATTTTTTACAATTTTTTATTTTGTGATTTTAACAAGAGATATTGGAAAAAAAATAAAATTTAGGCTTTTCTTAAACTTTAGGACACCGTGTCCACAAGTTATCCTTTTTCCTTAACTTCCAGACACCGTGTCTACAAGTTATCCTTTTTCCTTAACTTCAGGACACCGTGTCTACAAGTTATCCTTTTTCCTTAACTTCAGGACATCGTGTCTACAAGTTATCCT
>JBGZAX010000084.1:0-23438 GCA_041844335.1 Lachnospiraceae bacterium | reverse complement strand
TTTTATTCATCTTCTTAGAATAATCTCTTGGAGTAACGGCAAATACCATACCGCCGCCCTTCCATTGAGGCGCTCTTATTGATCCCTGTCTTGCATGACCTGTTCCTTTTTGTCTCCAAGGCTTTCTGCCGCCGCCTCTTACCTCTGCACGAGTTAAGGCTTTCTGAGTACCCTGTCTGCTGTTAGCCATTTGAGTAACCACCGCCTTATGCACTAAGGTATCATTTATTTCCACAGCGAAAATTTCGTCTTTTAAGTCAATAGTTCCGACTTCTTCGCCTTTTATATTTAACATTTTAACTGTAGCCATTAACGCTTCCTCCTTATCCTTACTGATTCATCAAGCCTTGATAGCTTCTTTAATGGTAACGAGAGACTTTCTTGCTCCGGGAACTGCACCCTTTACCAAGATCAAGTTCTTATCAGCGTCAACTCTTACTACCTCAAGATTTTGAACTGTAACCTTAACATTACCCATATGTCCCGGCATCTTCTTGCCCTTAGCTACATGACCCGGATCGGATGACGAGCCGTTTGAACCTGCATGACGATGATATTTAGAACCGTGAGCCATGGGTCCTCTGTGCTGACCGTGTCTTTTAATTGCACCTTGATATCCCTTACCCTTTGAAATAGCGGTAACATCAATCTTATCACCTGTTTCAAAGATATCAGCCTTAATTTCAGATGCTAAAGAAAAAGAACTGACGTCGTCGAATTTGAACTCCTGCAAATGTCTCTTAACCTCTGTGCCGGCCTTTTCAAATACGCCCTTTAACGGTTTGTTAACAAGCTTTTCTCTGATTGCCTTAAAGCCCACCTGAACCGCATCATATCCGTCAGTATCCTTGGTTTTAATCTGTGTAACGACACAAGGTCCTGCCTCAAGTACAGTTACCGGAACCAATACTCCGTTTTCGTCAAAAACCTGTGTCATTCCAATCTTTGTTGCTAAAATTGCTTTCTTCATTTTTTTCCTCCTATAGCGGATTACAATTTCAAATTGTAATCATATAATATTTCTAACCCTTCATTCTTATGTTGATATGCACGCCTGCCGGCATATCAAGCTTTGAAAGAGCATCGATAGTTTTCTGAGTCGGAGCTATAATGTCTATCAATCTCTTATGCGTTCTGCGCTCAAACTGCTCTCTTGAGTCCTTGTACTTATGTACCGCTCTAAGAATTGTAACTACCTCTTTTTTTGTCGGTAGCGGAACCGGTCCGATGACCTCCGATCCGTTTTTCTTAACCGTTTCAATAATTTTTTTGGCTGATGCATCCACCAATTGATGTTCATAAGCCTTTAATGTAATTCTCATTGTTTGACTTGCCATAAAAAAGCCGCCTCCTTATTCGTACTTGATTGCCTGTTAGAAGTCTCGTACGACAAGTGGTGACTGTACACTTATCCGTGTGTGTCATGCTCCGACACACAATGAAAATCGTTTTTGTATTATTACATAAACGCTAAATTGTACAGTGACCTGTCGTCATCTCTAAATAAGCTGACATTCACTCCGTATAAAAACCTACTATATAATGTAGCAACCTTATACATCAACGCTATCAATGTCACAACTTGGTTATTTTACTATATAATATGCGCAATAACAAGAGTTTTATAAAAAATAAATTGTACTTTATAAAAACAATATGGCTGTTTTAATAATAAGTATCGGGTATATTGAAAACAACCGCACACAGACTTGTGTACGGTCGCCTTAATCATTATTATAATATTTTATTACTACTCATCTGAACCTATAAATTCCATTATTCCAAGAATTTTGGAATGTATATTACCCGTATAATCACAAATATTTAAAAATTTCTCTTTTGATTTTTCTCTTGAAAACGGAAAAATATCTTTTTTTGTATTTTTTATAAACTCCTTGTTTATTCGTATGCCGTCTACCAATTTCCTTTGGTTCTTAATGGAAAAGGTCATTTTGTCCTCACCGAAAGCATCATCAAAATCAGGTATAACGATCATTTCATGATCACTTATCGGTATCGCCACCACTGAAGAAGATTCATTAAAATCACTTGCTGAGATAACATTTAAATTTGTCAACTCCGCCAAAAACCTATAATACTCGTTTTCTGACATGTTGTTCATATTATATTTTTCTCTAAGCATTTTTCGCTGACTTTCAGTTAATGAAGCTGTCCCGTCGGCATTGATATTTGCTCCGTGTTTCTTAAAATGCGGCTCAAAAAGCCTATTGGATCCGTATTTAAACGGATTATCTATGTTAGCTTTTCTATTTAACAGGTTATTATCTATGCCTTTATTATTCTCTGCTGAAGAAGCCTTGTTTCTCATAATTGCATCAAAGGCTTTTTTAAAGTAATATGAATTTGAGTATCTTACAATCCTGTACGAACCGCCTCCGCTACCGACTCTCATATGTCCCTCCTGTCAAAAAGTAAACCCTAATTTCATAACGCTCCATATCGGAATTTGAGGTTCATCAGAAAATCTGATAAAAACCAATTTCCAATCACAGTAATTCTGTCCCTTAACACACGGTACATATATGGTGCGATTTGCCCAAATGTCACCTACCGGACCCTCTTTTTCAAACTGATCATTTAAATAAAGCTTATACCTGTAATTATCGCCGTACCAAAAATCAGGAACAGCAACTAAATAATTGCAATCGTGGTTCTTAAAATACCTTTACCTGCTTTTATTAAATTCAATTTTTTTAATGAAAATAGTATTCATAAATAATCTCACCTCTTTTTTGTTAAATGACATCTTGACCTAATTGATTTTATCTATACTAATTTCCTTGCATCATATACTTAAGATCATAAATAATTTATCCCTATTTGTCAACCTCAAGTCCCTATTTTTGTATCTCATCCGATACAATATCTGCACCTTCAACAACGACCTTTCCCTGTTTTTTCATCTTCATATCAATGAAGGTTTCCCACAGAACAGCTATACTTCTATAAACCGGAACTGCAATCAGCATTCCAAGCGCCCCTCCCAAGTTTCCGCCTACAAGAATCGCAAATATGATGGTAAGCGGTCTTGCTCCGACTGTAGTTCCTAAAATTTTAGGACCTAAAAACCAACCGTCAAACTGTTGCAGAGCCAAGATGAATATAGCCACCCAAAGAGCCTTTATAGGCGAATATATAAGAGTAATTACAACAGCCGGAATTGCCCCGATAAAGGGTCCGAAATACGGTATCATATTCGTGGCGCCAACAATTATGCTCAACAATACGGCATATTTGACACCCAAAATTAAAAATCCTATATAACACATAATTCCTATTATAGTGGAATCTATCAGCTTTCCTACAAGAAAGTTATAAAAGAAAAAGTTTACCTTTCTAAAATAATCAAGCACAGGATCAGCCTTTTCCTTCAAGAATATCATCATAAGTTTTTTGACATAATCAAGCAGATTTTCCTTATCATATAACAGATAAATTGAAACAAACAGACCAAGTAAAAAATGAACAAAACCCGATGTGATATTAACCACCTTGGAAAATATAGAAAATACATCAATTTTAGTAAAATTAAGCAGCCATTTAGCTATTTCAGCAGTATTTTTTCTAAGTAACTGTCCCAATCCCAAATCCATTAAAAGCTTATTGCCGTTGGGAATTTTTTGTATATAAGTATTCAAGGTATCAGGCATCACCAACATTAATGAATAAAGTTCCGATACATTAGACGTAATTACCGGCACAACAACCAGCGAAAATATAAAAATCAGGCTAAAAAAACAGATATAAACCACCAGAAGCGCACTGCCCCTTTTCATATTTTTAAAAGTCTTTTGCAAAAATTTTATTGCAGGGTTAAGAATAAAAGCCACTCCCACACCCCACACGAAAGGCAACAATGCATTAGCAAGTCTTGAAAACTTTAAAAAGAAAAATTGGTAATTTTCAACACCTTTATATAAAATCAGACAACAAAAAAAGAATAAAAGTAATTTTTTATAATTTTTACCAATAATAAAATTTTTCACTGTTCACTCCCCTATATTAAAGAAATTTATCCATGGCAATTTCCACCATTTTATCTATATTGTAATACTTATAATCCGCAAGTCTTCCTAATAATATAAGATTTTTAAATCTTAAAGCCTCTTCCAGATACTCATTATAAAGAGCGTCGGTACTTGCATTGTTTATTGCATAGTATGGAATATCACCGTTGTTAAAGCTGCACTTTTTCGGATACTCTTTCATTATGGTAGTCCCGTTAATCTCCTGTCCGGTAAGCTTTTTAAACTCCGTAATTCTGGTAAAATCTTCACTTACCGTATAATTTACAACGGCTTTTATCATATAGCTGTTCACATCATAATGCTCAAACTTAAAATCAAGACTCCTATATGGCAGTTCTCCAAATTCAAAATCAAAAAGCTCATCTAATGCACCGGTATATATAACCTTCCCTTCAAAAACACTATTTTCAAATAAAATCTCCGACTTTTCCGTAAAGACAAGCAGATTCTTCACATCGGTATTCAGCCTTACATCGATGTTTTCATGTTCAAGCATATTTTCAAACATCTTATAGAAGCCGTCTTTCGGAACACCCTGATATTTGTCCGCAAAATATCCGTTTTCGTGAGATAAAACAACCGGAACCCTGTTGCCTACCGAAGAATCAAGCTCCTCAAGAGGTTGTCCCCATTGTTTCATGGTATAAAACTTAAAAATATTATCATAAACATAGTCCGCAACCATTCTTAACTCTTCATCATCGGAGTCTTTTAAATCCAATATCGGTACTCTTGATCCGTTTCCGAATCTTTCAATGAGCTTATCCTTAAGCCTTGACGCCGTATTTTCATCAAACGCCATATAAAGACTGTTAAAATTAAACGGCACCGGAACAAAGGAACCGTTGATATTTGCAACCACCTCGTGTCTGAATAAATGCCAGTCCGTAAATTTACTCAAAAACTTAAAAACAGCCTCATTATTCGTATGAAAAATATGCGGTCCGTAGGTATGAATTAAAACACCGTTGTCATCATATTCATCATAGCAATTTCCTCCGATATGTGCTCTTTTATCTATAATTAAAACTTTATTACCCTTATCGGCAAGAATTGCAGCACTGCCGGCTCCCGCAATACCTGCTCCCACTATGATATAGTCATACATAATAACCTCCTTTAAAAAACATATATAAAATTTGTTGCCAGCATAATGAGCCAATGTCTTACTCCCTTTGCCCACATTCGCCAATTATTCGTATTATATCACAAAGCCGATATTTTTACAATAAATTGCTTAATCCGCCAAAGCATTGTAAAATAACGCTCTTAACCACATTTTATAAAATCTATAATATAAATTAATAAGGAATTGCAATATAGATTTTCAAATGCCGATATATCCGAAACGGCTCATAGATAAACTTTTTTGCACTTGACAATAAGGTTAATTTTACATTATTATATTAGGTAATAATGTTTTATGACATTTGGTTCGATAATTAAGCAAATCAAAAAAGAGCAATTATTATATTTAATAAGGAGGAATATTATGAGGGAAAGAGAATCAAGAGAAAATTATTTAGAAACCATATATATTCTTAACGAAAAAAAAGGCAACGTACATTCTGTAGATGTGGCAAGAGAACTGGGATACAGCAAGCCCAGCATCAGCAGAGCCGTGTCGTTACTAAAAAAAGAGGGGAAGCTGGAGGTGGCATCTGACGGAACGCTGATACTTACAGAATCAGGTCTTGAAGAGGCAAGAGCCATTTATGAAAAGCACAAGGTTCTTACAGAATTTCTAATGGTAACAGCCAAAGTAAATTCATCGGTAGCTGAAGATACAGCCTGTCGTATGGAGCACATCCTGTCAGAAGAGGTTTACACCGGAATTAAAAAATTTCTTAAAAAATAAAATCTTATTCCCCCTCGTTTATTTTAAACGTGAGATTATTTTAAAAAAAAAGATGATTAAAAATTAAAACGACCGAACGCTAAGGAATTCGTTCGGTCAAGCTTTGAAAAGGAGTGCGTAAGCAAAAGTGTGCGTGCTACACAATCGCATTACACCAAATTTATACATCCAAGAGATGCTTGTTTAAGTGTTGTTCCACATCTAATTATCAATTTGTTAGTTAGTTATCGCTAACTCGATGACGTAAGTATACATTATTTTTTTTTAAATGTCAAGCACTTTTTTAAAAAATTTTTAGCAAAAACTTAATTAAAGAAAACCTGCCTTGTGTATAGCTTTACACTTAGCAGGTTTTCTTCATTTTATCGCTTATTGAAGGCGATTATCATAAAGCACAACTTATTTTACGGTAAATTCCTCGCCCTCATAATCAATAACCAAAGATCTATCGCTATAATCATTTGCAAGTATTTCCCTTGCCAGCAAGGTTTCCACGGTTTTTTGGAGATAACGCTTAAGCGGTCTTGCTCCATACATAGTATCATATCCGCCATTAATTACAGCATCCTTTGCCGCATCTGTTAAAGACGCCCTGACACTCACATTTTCAAGCCTTGAATTTAACTCATTTAATAAAATATCAAGAATAGAATGAATATCCTCCCTGCTTAACGGCTTAAACATTATAATTTCATCAATCCTATTTAAAAACTCCGGCTTAAAGCTGTTTTTAAGCATGGAATACACCATATCTTCAGCCTCCTTTGAGATTTCATCACCTCTTATACCGTTAAGTAAAAATTCAGAACCGAGATTGGAGGTCATAATCAAAATAGTATTCTTAAAATCAACCGTCCTTCCCAAAGAATCCGTTATTCTGCCGTCATCCAATATCTGCAAAAGAACATTAAACACATCACTGTGAGCCTTTTCAATTTCGTCAAATAAGACCACACTGTAAGGCTTTCTTCTCACGGCTTCCGTCAGCTGTCCGCCCTCCTCATAGCCCACATATCCCGGAGGTGCTCCAATAAGTCTGGATACCGAAAATTTTTCCATATACTCACTCATATCGATTCTTACCATAGCATTTTCATCATCAAATAACTGCTTGGACAGGGATTTAGCAAGCTGTGTCTTCCCGACACCGGTAGAACCTAAAAATAGAAAAGACCCTATAGGCTTATTCGCATCCTTTATACCCGCCTTTGATCGTAAAATGGCATCAGCTACCCGCTTTACAGCATCAGTCTGACCTATTACCTCCTCATTAAGCCTTTTATCAAGAGTTAAAATCTTCGTCCTTTCCTCCTCACTCAGCCTGGACACGGGAATACCGGTCCATCTGGAGACAATCTCCGCTATCTGCTCTACCCTCACCTCCTCCTGAAGTCCTACATCATTTTCAGCTATCTTTTCAGCCTCTTCAAGCTCCGACATAAGCCTTGGCAGCTCTCCGTACTGAAGCTTTGCCGCAGTATTCAAATCATACTCTCTTTTCGCCCTCTCGATTTCAGTATTGGTATCATCAATCCTCTTTTTTATCTCGTTAAGCTTATTTATCTTCGCTTTATCATTCTCCCAACCGGCAAGTGCCGCCTTTAATTCATCTTCCTTGGAATTTAATTCAACCTCCAGCTCTTTCAGCCTCTCAAGGCTCTTTTCATCTTTTTCCTTTTTGACAGCAGTCACCTCGATTTTAAGCAGCATCACCTTTCTTTTAAGAGCATCAATCTCGTCGGGCATAGAATCAAGCTGCGTCTTTACCATGGCACATGCCTCATCTACAAGGTCGATCGCCTTATCAGGCAAAAATCTATCGGAAATATATCTGTCCGATAATACAGCCGCCTGCACTAAAGCACCGTCCTGTATTCTTACTCTGTGAAATACCTCATAGCGTTCCTTGAGACCGCGTAATATAGAAATGGTGTCCTCCACATTCGGCTCATTTATCATAACAGGCTGAAAACGTCGCTCAAGAGCGGCATCCTTTTCAATATAATTCCTGTATTCATCTAAGGTGGTTGCACCTATACAATGCAGCTCTCCACGGGCAAGCATCGGCTTTAAAATTTGACCTGCATCCATAGCTCCGTCACTCTTTCCGGCTCCCACGATATTATGCAGCTCGTCAATGAATAAAAGAATTTCTCCGTCGCTTTTTTTAATCTCATCAAGCACAGCCTTAAGCCTTTCCTCGAACTCTCCTCTGTACTTTGCCCCTGCCACCAAAGCACCCATATCCAAGGCAAAAATTCTCTTATTCTTTAATGACAACGGCACATCATTTTTAGCTATTCTTTCAGCCAAACCCTCAACCGCAGCAGTTTTTCCGACTCCCGGTTCTCCTATCAAGACAGGATTGTTTTTCGTCTTTCTTGACAAAATCCTTATAATATTTCTGATTTCGGTATCTCTTCCGATTACAGGATCAACCTTATTATTGACAGCACGCTCCACCATATCATAGCCATATTTATTAAGCGTATCATAGGTACTCTCAGGATTGTCCGAGATCACACTGACATTGCCCCTGATATCCTTTAAAGCGGTCAAAAATCTCTCCTCAGTAATTCCGTATTCCCTGAAAACCTCTTTTATTTCACCATTCGGTTTTCTAATCAATGCTATAAATAAATGCTCCACCGAAACATACTCGTCAGCCATAGACTTTGCAATATTTTGCGAAGAATTAAGGACAACAGATAATTCCTGACCTAAAAATATCTTACCTCCCTGCACCTTAGGTCTTTTTTCGACAGCCTTTTTCGCCCTATTTAAGAAATGCTCCTTATCTATTTCCATTCTTTCAATAAGCTTTAACACAAGGCTGTCATCAAGTGTCAGCAAAGCCAGCAATAGATGCTCACAGGAAAGCTCCTGATTTCCATACTCAAGTGCAATCTCCTCTATTTTATTTATAGCTTCTATAGACTTATTTGTAAATTTTTCTATATTCATAGGCACCTCCCTCAAGTTCTGATCATAAAAATATTTGTATAGCTTGTTCTATTATATATAGCACATAAAATCATATCTGTCAATAAAAATATTAAACTTTTCAGATAATTAAAACATAGATGCATTCTAATTCTTATTTACAGCCACAATATTGTAATCCGACTTAAGTGTTTCGGGCACGTGCCGTGCTGTGTCTGACATACAGCAACCGATATAAAGCCTCATAGCTGTTTCCTGCCTGGCATGCGTTTCTTTTTGGATACTCTCTACATTATTGTCTTATTCCCTATAACAATTCTACAAATTTCATTCGTTCCCTCAAATATTTGAAAAATTTTCGCATCTCTTAAAAGTTTTTCAACAGGATATTCTCTTGAATAACCATAGCCTCCGAATGCCTGTATAGCCTCAGTGGTAACTCTCACAGCTATATCAGATGCATAGCATTTTGCGATGGCGGAGTCGGTGGCATAATCAAGTCCCATGTCCATTTTATTTAAAGCATTGGCGGTCATACACCTCGCCGTTTCTATAGCTATTCTCATATCGGCTATTTTAAACAGCATAGCCTGATTTTTAATAATCGGCTTTTTAAACTGCTCTCTCGTTTTTGTATAGGCAATAGCTTCCTCCATAGCCCTTTGTGCTATTCCGACCGCCATACAGGCAACGAATGCCCTGGCCTGATCAAGCGTCTTCAAAGCTGTTTTTAAACCTTCTCCCTCTTTTCCTATAAGATTCTTTGCGGGGATTTTGCAATTATCCAAGATGACATCACAAGTATTCGAGGTTCTAAGTCCCATTTTATCCTCGTGATTTCCGAAAGAAAGACCCTCAGTTCCTCTTTCCACATAAAACATAGAAATGCCGTTCGCACCCTTCGACTTATCCGTAATCGCTGTAATGCAGTAAAATTCGGAATACCCACCATTGGTAATAAAGCACTTTCTGCCGTTAAGGATATAGTTGTCCCCGTCTTTTAAAGCGGTGGTCTTTCCCGCCGCCGCATCAGAGCCTGCATCAGCCTCAGTAACTGCAAATGACCCCAAACCTCCCTCAAGAGCTATATCACAGGCCTTTTGAATCAACTCCTCATTTCCCGATATAAGCAAAGGTTTTAGTGCAAGTCCTGTGCCGAACACTCCTACCGCAAGTCCTGCATCTGCCTTAGCCACCTCTTCTACTATAGCGGCAATATCTACCCTTGAAAGACCTATGCCGCCGTATTTTTTAGGGACCTCAAGCGCAGTATATCCCTGATCTCCCACCTTTTTATAAATCTCTGCCGGAAATTCTCCCGTCCTGTCGAACTCCTTTATCTGCTCTCTTATCTCCCTGTCACAAAACCTTTTCACATCCTTTAATATGTCCTGTGCCTCCTCTGAAATGATATATCCCATATTCTACCTCCTAATTTTAAGTTTCTAATCCCTATCAGTATAACTTATTATATAATCAATGTAAACAAGCTTTTAAGCGTATAGAAAAAACTTGAATTTTCGCAAAAAAATAGACTACCACAAAAAATGGTAGTCTAAAATCATCATAAAATAAACCGCTCGCCGACTGAAAAGTCGTCAAAATTCTGCTATTTAAATTTTAATTATTTAAGAGTAACCTTTGCACCCTCAGCCTCAAGCTTGGTCTTCAACTCCTCAGCTTCAGCCTTGGACGCACCCTCCTTAATTACCTTAGGCGCTCCATCTACCAAGTCCTTAGCTTCCTTCAGTCCCAGACCTGTAGCATCACGAACAACCTTGATTACCTTAACCTTAGATGCTCCGGCATCTGTAAGCTCCACATCAAAGCTGTCTTTTTCTTCTGCTGCAGCTCCTGCCGCACCTGCTCCTGCTCCTGCTGCCGCTACCACAACGCCTGCTGCCGCAGATACTCCGAACTCTTCCTCACAAGCCTTAACAAGCTCATTTAATTCCAATACCGATAATTCCTTAATTGCCTCAATAAATTCAGCCGTAGTTAATTTTGCCATTATGTTTTCCTCCGTTTTCTAAATTAATATGACATCTTGTATGTCTAAAAACTATATTTCACCTTAAAATTATTCTGCAGTTCCGCCTTTTTCAGCAATCTGATTAAGCACACGTGCAAAATTGGTAACAGGACTCTTGATTGAACCGAGTAAGCGTGATAAAAGTTCGTCCTTTGATGGGATTTTTGAAAGCTCTACAAGACCCTTGTCATCATAATATACTCCATCTACCACTCCTGCAACAAATTCCATAGGCTTTACTTCATCTATGTACTTAGCAAGCACTCTAGCTGGTGCTGTAGCATCGTCCTTTGAAACTGCAATTGCATTAGGACCGTCAAGGTGCTTACATAATTCGGCAGCCGCGCTGTCCTTTAACGCAAAGTTCATCATAGTATTCTTAAATACCTTGTATGTGATGTTTGCATCTCTGCACTCCTTGCGTAATGCGGTATCCTTTTCAACATCAATACCCTGATATCTGACCAATACTACTGCTGCCGCATCATCAATAATTCCCTTTATTTCTTCAACAACAGGCGCCTTTAATTCTACCTTTGCCATTAATATTACCTCCTTCTTTTAATAATAAAAAGCCTTACCGCTTAAGACAGTAAGGCCTAACATTCACAAATGATACAACCTCGGCAGGCGAATAAAAATTCTTATGCTCACAGCACCTACTGTCTTAAGTCTATAGAAAACCGATAACGGTGTTCTTATTTAATTAAAATTTTGCCGGATTTAATCTTACGGCAGGACCCATTGTACTTGCAAGAGTCATACTTTTTATATATGTACCCTTTAAAGCTGCCGGCTTTGCCTTAATCACAGCATCCATAAGAGCTGTGAGGTTCTCCCTAAGCTTATCCGTTTCAAAAGAAACCTTACCTAAAGGTACATGAATAAGATTGGTCTTATCAAGACGATACTCAATCTTACCTGCCTTTATTTCAGCTATTGCCTTGGATAAATCCATAGTAACCGTCCCTGCTTTAGGATTCGGCATAAGACCCTTAGGTCCAAGTACACGACCAAGACGTCCGACAACACCCATCATATCCGGTGTAGCCACTACCACATCATAGTCAAACCAGTTCTCTTTTTGAATCTTCGGAACAAGCTCATCAGCACCCACGAAATCCGCTCCCGCAGCCTTTGCCTCCTCAGCCTTCGCATCCTTTGCAAATACTAAAACTCTTCTGGTTTTTCCGGTACCGTTCGGTAATACCACAGCTCCTCTTATCTGTTGCTCTGCGTGTCTGCCGTCACAGCCCGTTTTTATATGCAGCTCTACCGTTTCATCAAACTTACAGCTCGCCATTTTCTTCACCAGCTCGATAGCCGTGTCCATATCATATAGGGTGGAACGGTTCACAAGCTTAGCTGCCTCTTGGTATTTCTTACCTCTTTTCATCTTTGTTCCTCCTTATACTCAGTCCACTACTTCTACGCCCATACTTCTTGCAGTACCGGCTATCATACTGATAGCTGTATCAATACTTCCCGCATTCAAGTCAGGCATTTTTGTTTCAGCGATTTCCTCTAACTGAGCCTTGGTAATCTTAGCTACCTTGGTCTTATTGGGAACGCCGGATCCTGATTGCAATTTACAAGCCTTCTTAATTAAAACAGCCGCCGGAGGAGTCTTTGTAATGAAACTGAAACTTCTGTCAGCATAAACAGTAATAACTACGGGAATAATCAAATCTCCCTTATCCGCTGTTCTTGCATTGAACTCCTTTGTAAATTGCACAATGTTAACACCGTGCTGACCTAACGCAGGTCCGACCGGTGGTGCAGGTGTAGCTTTGCCTGCAGGAATTTGTAGCTTGATATAGCCTTGCACCTTTTTTGCCATTTTTAATGACCTCCTTATATTGTGGTATTTGCGGAAAAGAAATATCCCTCCCACCTGACACAGCTATGTAGCTGTAGATAATTTCAAATTTTCTTTACATTCAATATATCCATATCAACCGAAGTATCCCTGTCAAAGAACACTATATTGACGGTTAATGTTTTTTTCATAGGATTTATAGACTGAACTATGCCGCTGTTGCCGGCAAAAGGACCCGAATGAATCATCACATTATCGCCCTCTTTTATATCGACAAGCACCTCCATAGCTCCTGCGCCGTCTTCAGAAAATAAGTCACCATTATCCGTATTTTCATCTTCCTCCGAATAATCCTCCAGCGGAACCGCTTTTGAACCTGGCCCCACAAAGCCTGTCACACCTCTTGTATTTCTGACAATGTACCATGTAGTTTCGTTCATAATCATCTTAATCAAAACATATCCGGGAAACAGCTTTTTTTCTTTCGGCTTGCTTTCCTTACCGTCTTTTATTTCGGTCACTCTTTTAGTCGGTACACGAACATCTAAAATCTGATCTTTCAAACCTCGATTATCTCTGGTTCTCTTAATATTGTCCATCACCTTTTTCTCGTATCCGGAATACGTGTGAACGACATACCAATAAGGTTCATCTGTCCTCTGAGGTACTATTGACTCATTTACTTCTGCCATTATTTCCTCCAAAATACATTAAACACCGATTGAAAAAATCAAATTCAAACCGTTCTGTATCAAGTAATCCACACAGGCTATTATCACACACATTATAACCGACACTACAACTACCGACACTGTAGAACTTAATGTTTCCTTGCCTGTGGGCCATGAAATACGTTTGAACTCTGATTTCAAGCCTTTCAGTCTGCTCTTCTTCTTAACGGCTTTAGCAGCTTTCTTAGAACGATCCTTGGTACTTACAGTATTAGTATCGGCACTGTCCTTATCCAAGGTTTCAACTATCTCCTGCTCCGTCAGCTCCTTGCTGTTCTTCTCGTCATTCATTTTAACACCTCTAATTATTTGGTTTCCTTATGAACGGTATGTCTTTTACAAAACTTACAATATTTCTTTGTTTCTATTCTTTCAGGATGCGCTTTCTTATCCTTCATAGTATTATAATTACGCTGTTTACACTCGGTACACTCTAGTGTTATTCTGGTACGCATATTAAAATCCTCCAAAAAATTATTCTTATACGAATAAATATTTTATAGCATAAAAAAAAAGCTGTCGCCTTTTAACTATGCAAGTTTAGCATATGATTAGAAATTTGTCAAGCTAAATATTACCCCTCTTTTGCCTATTTTCTCTTTTTCTTGTGCTTTTATTAAAAATAGGCACCATATAAGGTATATATGGTGCCCGATTTACTAAATTCAATTCCCGTTTATGCTCATTTTCACATAAATCCTGAACATAATTCGTCTGTTTTATCAGTTATCCTTTTTATTTAATCTCTTTATTGTAAAAAGGACTAAAATTGCAAGTGTTGCCGTGCCGATGAAATAAGCCGAGGCATTTGCAGCTATATCCGATGTCTTGGGAATATCCGATAACGGTGCTGCGTCATCAAGTATTTCATCGTCATTATTATCATCTGCCCTTTCCTCGTCAACGACTTCTTCAGATAAGACGATATCCTCATCAGGTATAGTCGCAAGCGGTGTTTCATCATCATTTATCTCGGTATCGTTATTTGATACGGTTGTCGTTGTAGGATTGTCCAAAGGCGGTATAACAGGATCGATGAACGATGGTCCTGTCGGTGTCGTATCAAACGGTCTTTCGGGAGTCGACCTTTCTAAGGTGTTCTCTATAATGTAGTAAGCTCCATTTCCGTTATTAATCTGTTTCAGCGGTACTGCCTCTGCCGATAATGTGCTGTTGTCAACTATTATGTTTCCATTTTCATCTACTGAAAATTCAGTTATTCCATTACCGACTATTTTGTAGCCCTCAGGCGCCTTTACTTCCTTAAGTCTATATTCACCCTTTTCAAGTATGCCTAAGTCTATTTTACCGTCATTGCCGCTTGTTATTTTCTTTATCAAAACATAACTGTCCTTATTTATCTCTCCGTTGCCACCTATAAGCTCCGCTCTTGATACCTCAGCTACAGCAACTCCTACAATTTCATTATTGGAGTGCAGCATTGTTATGCTTGTAGTGTCGTGTGTCGTGCCGTTAGTACTTTCATTAGATGTATCGACTGTACTGTCATTGCCAGATGCGACATTTTCGTTACCTATATCCTGATGGAAAGATGTGTCTATGTTATCATTTGATGTATCTGCCACCACATCGTCGTTTGAATTTTTACCGGAAGTAGGTGTCGGTTCATTATGATCTATCTCATCGTCTAAGTTATCAGTCATTGGAAAAAGCTTTAATATAAAAGTTTTCGTGTTAAGGTCGAACCTTGCCTCACCGGTAAATTCATTACCGTCGAATGTAAATACCGCTTTATAGTTGTCAAACTCTAATTCGTCTATTGTATCAAGCATATTATCCTGACTGAGTAATATATCGCTTCCTACCTGTTCTGTCTCATCATACAATTTTGCAACTGCATCAAACTCGATCTTTCCTATTTCAGATGTGTCTATCAGGAAATTAAAGCTTGTTTTTGCATTGTTCAAATTCATTTTCTTTGAAAGTTCAAATTCCGCATTAGATAAAACCTTGCCGGGATTTTGACCATCCACCTTATAAACAGCATTTGAACTGAACTTCCTATTGGTTATAGGCAATAAGTAAACCTCTTGATCTTGGTCAAATTGACCCACAGCCTCAGGTACTGCATTTGCCGAATCAGCCGTTTTGGTCACCTTTATTTCAAGAGCATTATTTCCTTCTTTAGCTGCTATTATATTATAAACCTCGCGACCAATCGCATAACCTTTAGGAGCTACTACCTCTCTTAAATTGTATATACCCTCTGTTAAAAGAAGATCTGCAACGCCGTCAGAATCGACTGTGCTGTAGCCTACCGCTTTCCCATCAGCATTTGTAATTACAAATGTTGCACCTGATAATGGCTGCCCGCTGTCAGCATCCTTCTTTTCGATTGTAAGTCCGGCTACTTCTGTTTCATTCGGCATATTTACTATGACTGCAATGCCTCTTTTAAAATCCACAACTTCTTTTTCAGCAGTGAATCCTGCTATCTTTGTAACTTCCTTTGCCTGATACTTAATAATACCTTGTTCATCTTCTATCTTAACATTCCTGATATTAGACTTCCAATTCTCGGATTTCTTAAGAATTATATCTTCTTTCAAATCTCCGCCCGTTACCGATACCTTAATTTCATCAGGAATTCTTTGCAGCTTTGTATCTACATTTTTCCATTCCTTAACTATAGTAAGATCCTGAAGATTCTTCCTGTAGTATAATGTTATAGTGGTCTTATCACCGCTTACGGTAATATTTCCGTCCTGCTTATAACCGCCGTACATAATACTGTCAAGCTTATAGTTCTCTATACCCGGTATCTTATTTCCCTCTCTTATTAAAGAGCTTCTGTCTACCGTTCCGATCTTATCTATGATCTGATTTTTTAAGCTATGTGCTAATCTTCCGTCAAGGTAATACTCCACATTATAGGTATAATTAGTAAATCTCCAGCTACCTGTAAATTTATTCTGTGCATTTCCTTTAATTGTTATTTCGTTCGGCTTAAATCCATTAAATATCCAAGCTCCATTTGCTGTTTTTACTTCTGTTTGACTTGGAGCCTTGGCTGTAACGATTTTGCCCTCATAATACTTGCTGTCATCTGTAGGCTTAAGAGTTTTTACTTCATTCGGCAATTTATCTTCATCTTCAAACTCATACACTACGGTACCCTTTGCCTTTTCAGTGAACTTCCATGTACCGATAAATTTATCATTCTGCTGAATATTCGATATTTCCTTCTTATTCCAGCCTGTAAATTCCCATGTTCCCTCAAGCTTATTACCGTTATTGTCTTTGGTTTCTAAGTCTTTGTAGGATCTAATCGTCGGATCTTCTACTGTAACCGTAATGCCTTGCATAACCTTTTTAGATGCAGGAGCCAGCTTTGCTATATCATCAGGTAATTTAATATCAGAATTATCTGATACATATTCATATTCTACCGTACAGTCTGTTACAAACTTCCATTTTCCGATAAATGTGTAATTCTGCCGAATATCCGATATTTTTTCCTTGTCCCAGCCTATAAACTCCCAATATCCGCCGTCTACAGTTATCTGCGTGCCTTTTTCTATTGATTTATTAAGTTTATCGTTTACCTTTACTGTAGTACCTGCATATACCTGATAGGGTACAAAATTATATTGACCTTCAACCTCTGCCGCAAAATTTCTATCTTTTACATCGGTTTCAAATTTATGATTCACCTCCACCTTTTGCTTTTCTTCAAAGCTCCAGGTTCCTACAAATTTTACATCTTTATTATCAATAATTATTTCTTGATTATCCCAGCCTTTAAATGTCCATTTACCCTGAGCTTCTCCATCATTAATCTCATAATCAGAAATTATTATACCTGAGGTTCCAACCTTATCGCCCTTAAACAAACCTGTCTTTTCAGACCCGTTCAATCTGTCCTTGATGTCCTTAGGCAATTCTTTTCCGTTCTCACTCTTAAACTCATAGACAGCCTTATATGTCTTAACCCATTCTGCCTTTAAATTATTAGTCCATTTAAAATTACTGCTGTCATAAGAAGAATCGAAATTCTTACTTATTTCTTTATCTGTATATTCTTCTTTAACGGAATAATTTATAACATTGCCGTTTTTATCAAAATTAGGTACTGTAAATGACTTTGAATGACCGCCTTTTATACCTACAATAGGATTTCCGTCCACTTCTACTTTATTTTGATTTCCGTCTATTAAAGTAAGTGTAACCTCGGCATTATAACGCTTTTTAGCAGCCTCATTATAATTATTCCATTCCTTTACAACAGTTAATGTTCTTTCATTCTTCGCTTTAAGGCTCCAATATCCTACTATCTTGGCATCCTTACTGTCAATCTTTACTGTATTGTCCCCATTGTTAAGAGGATTTTCATTATTTCCGAACTCCAGTTTCCAACCCTCAAACATCCAAGTCCCGGTGTCATAATCCATATACTCATATCTACCGTTATAATTTTTAACATTATCAGGCATAACAAGGCTTATCTTACTATCACTGTTAAGTACCACCCTGAACTTATTTTCAACAGGCTTAAGTCCGCCAGGTAAGTTCACGCCTTCAGTTTTCGACTTAAATACACACTGTATATCCTGAAAGTCTATTATCGGCTGTTGGGTATTCCTATTTACCATTATTAAATCTATGTGATAATTTTCTTCTTCAACTACTCTAAAAGGCTTTACCACTATATCATCAGACTTAAGAGCCGGAAATTTATTTACCAATGATCCTGTAGCCTTACTTCCGAATAACCCTTTTTCTTTAGCCTCAGCCGTCAGTTTTTTCATCATTTCAGCTGTTGTGGTTTTATATTCTTTGAAGATCCAAATTCTACTATACTCGTGATAAATATCTTCCAAGTTCTCATTAAGCACTTTCTTGCCGTCAAAATCGTATCCCCATTTATCAAGAGATTTAGGAAATATGGAATTGCTTATCTTATTATTGTTTAATTGCCTATAATTCTTTTGACTATGGGATAAATTAGCATAATTCGGTGCATCCTTATCATCCTGTATATCAGGATAAAACAAATGATATGTGGTATGCAAAGGCGTGCTCCTGTCATTACCTGCTTTAGCGATAGTTCCCGAAAAATTGCTGAACAACAATACCGTCGTTAATAATAAAGCATTTATCTTTTTCAGCATTTTAGATATAGCAATTTTTCCGTTTTTGTTATACAACATACTTGCTCCCTTCTTTTTTAACTGCTTTTAATCAAACTTAATAACCCTTAGTTAAAAAATCTTTTTACAATCTAACCATATTATAATCGTACACATAAATAAAGTCAAGAAAACACACCTCTGTCACACTTCCAAAGAAATCTCTTATTTAAGCCATTTTTCTAAGAAATTTATTTTATTTAACAATTTTTAATAATTATCATCGGGAATTTTTGATAGATATAAGTTAGATACGATATTTGAATTAAAGGTTAGATATTGTTTTGACATTTTTATATTTAAAGCCAATAAAAAAGCCCTAAAATTTTCACTTTAGAGCTTTTTTCATTCACTAAATTAATAACCCATATCAGCTCCCGGCATTGCAGGCATAGCAGGGGTTTTTTCTTTTATATTGGCAACAGCCGCCTCGGTGGTTAAGAATGTGGACACCACGCTGGTAGCATTTTGAAGTGCAGATCTTGACACTTTGGTAGGATCAAGAATTCCGGCATCTACCATATTCACATACTCTTCCTTCGCAGCATCGAAACCTATTCCGGTTTCGCCCTCCATTACCTTATTTACGATAACGCTGCCGTCCATACCCGCATTAAATGCGATGTTATATAATGGAGATGTCAATGATTTAAGAATAATTTTAGCACCCGTCTTTTGATCTCCCTCAAGAGTATCCACAAGCTTAGCAAGCTCCTTTGCGGCTATCACGTAGGCTGTACCGCCACCCGGTACTATTCCCTCTTCTACCGCAGCTCTTGTGGCATTTAGAGCATCCTCCATTCTAAGCTTAGCCTCTTTCATCTCAGTTTCCGTAGCGGCTCCTACTCTTATTAATGCCACTCCTCCTGATAATTTAGCCAATCTTTCCTGTAACTTTTCTTTGTCGAATTCAGATGTGGTATCCTCTATCTGATTCTTTATTTGAGAAATTCTTGCGTCTATATCCGCTTTATTTCCCATACCCTCTACGATAACGGTATTTTCCTTATCAACCTTTATAGATTTCGCCTTTCCAAGATGCTCGATTGTGGTATCCTTCAGCTCCATTCCAAGCTCCTCAGATATCACCTCACCGCCTGTTAAAATAGCAATATCACGCAGCATCTCCTTTCTTCTGTCACCATATCCCGGCGCCTTTACGGCACATACACCGAATGTTCCCCTGAGCTTATTTACTATAAGGGTGGTCAAAGCCTCTCCCTCAATATCCTCGGCAATTATAAGCAGCTTTTTACCTGCCTGTACTATCTGCTCAAGAACAGGTAAAATATCTTGAATATTTGAAATCTTTCTATCTGTGATTAAGATATACGGATCCTCTAAATTACACTCCATTTTGTCCATATCAGTACACAGATAAGCTGAAACATAACCTCTGTCAAATTCCATACCCTCTACTAAAGCAAGCTCGGTCTTTAGAGTCTTTGATTCCTCAATTGTTATAACTCCGTCTCTTGTGACCTTTTCCATAGCCTCAGCCACCATTTCACCCACAAGATCATCTCCTGCGGATATTGCAGCAACTCTTGCGATATGCTCTCTTTTTTCAACCGTTTTACTGATGTTTTTAATAGTTTCTACCGCATTGTCACAAGCCTTTTTCATACCGCGTCTAAGCTCTATCGGATTGGCTCCTGCCGCTAAATTTTTCATGCCCTCATCTATCATAGCCTGAGCTAATACCGTAGCCGTGGTTGTTCCGTCACCTGCCACATCATTAGTCTTTGTGGCTACCTCTTTTACAAGCTGCGCTCCCATATTTTCAAAGGCATCCTCAAGTTCTATCTCCTTAGCTATGGTAACACCGTCATTTATTATCATAGGCCCGCTATATGTTCTGTCCAGTATAACGTTTCTGCCCTTAGGTCCAAGTGTTACCTTCACCGTATCTGCAAGCTTATCTATTCCAACCTTAAGTGCCGCTCTCGCCTCGGCACCGTATTTCAATTCCTTTGCCATTTTATATACCCTCCTAATCTGTCAGTTATTTAATTACCGCTAAAATATCACTCTGTCTCACTATAATATATTCTTCATCTTCAAACTTCACTTCGGTTCCCGCATATTTTGAATATATCACATTATCGCCGGTCTTTACCAGCATTTTTACCTCGTGTCCATCTATCATACCTCCGGGGCCTACCGCTACTACCTCGCCCTGTGTGGGTTTTTCCTCTGTTTTACCTGCCAATATAATTCCGGACTTTGTTGTAGATTCTTTCTCTGCTGTTGATTTTTTTAATACAACTCTTTCTCCCAATGGTTCAAGTTTCATTTTCTTAAAATCCTCCTTTGATTATTAGCACTCATTGTCTTTGAGTGCTATTACTATATTCGTTTTTTATATATTTTTCAAGCCGATTAAATCCTGTTTTTTATTGCGTTATCTATTATTTTCTCTTGTTTTTCAAATAATATCTGCCGTTTACTTAATTTTATGAAATTACAGTATTATTTCTGAACAAATACCCTCATACTTCTGGGTGCAAGCTCACACTCCACATCATAAGCACCGGAATTCAATATAATGCTGTCATCTTTATCGGTATTAAAAACCTCTATCCAGCCCTTGCTTAAAAAATCGGGAAATTTCACAGTATGAGTTTCCCAATGCATATTCATAGCCAAAAATACGTAATCATCTTTGGTATCTTCATTATTTCTGCCCGCAAAAAAGGCTCCCATACATCTTTCATCATCGTAGTCATCAAAGCTGTTGTTTCTTCCTCCCACCATATAAAAATCCGGAAAGTACGCTCTTACTCTCTTACTGTTGTGCCTTAAAATAGGATGGTCGAATCTGAAATGAATAATCGCCTTAAAATAATCGTATATGTCCTTAAACTTATCCAAATACGACCAGTCTATCCACGATATTCTGTTGTCCTGACAGTAGGCATTGTTATTTCCATACTGAGTATTGCAAAATTCATCTCCCATTCTGAGCATTGCGGCTCCTGCACTGAACATCAAAAATGTAACGGCATTTTTTATAAGCTTTTTCCTTAGTGCCATTACGGTTAAATCATCGGTATCGCCTTCCACTCCACAATTCCAGCTTAAGTTGTTGTTATCGCCGTCGGTATTATTCCAGCCGTTGTTCATATTATGCTTTTCGTTATATGAGTATAAATCATATAACGAAAAGCCGTCATGACAGGTGATAAAATTAACTGTAACATTTGAAGCGGACTGCTCGTAGTTCCTGTATATATCCCTTGAACCCTGCAATCGGTTATAAATATCATAGCGTACGCCGCTGTCTCCCTTTATGAATTTTCTGACATCATCTCTATATTTTCCGTTCCATTCCGCCCATCTGCCGAATGAAGGGAAAGATCCTACCTGATACATCCCTCCTGCATCCCAAGCCTCCGCAATCAGCTTTACTGCACTCAAGATGGGATCCTGCGCCACCCTTTCAAGTACCGGCGGTTTGCTCATAGGAGTTCCGTCTTCATTTCTTCCCAAAATAGACGCAAGGTCGAATCTGAAACCGTCTATCCGGTAGGTAATTACCCAGTATCTTAAACAATCTATTACCATATCGTTAACCACGGTATTATTGCAGTTTAGAGTATTTCCGCATCCGCTGAAATTGAAATATTTTCCATTAGGGGTCAGCATATAATAGATCTGATTGTCCATTCCCTTAAATGAGATATAGGGGCCATATTCATTACCCTCCGCAGTATGATTAAATACCACGTCAAGTATTACCTCTATGCCGTTCTTATGCAGCTCTCTGACAAGACTTCTGAATTCATCAGGCACCTCATTATAATTATTTGTGGCTGCGTAGCTGAAGTTCGGGGAAAAATAGCATACCGTATTATATCCCCAGTAATCAAGCAACTGCTCGCCCTCATACATTCTCTTATCTGCAAGCTCATCGAACTCAAATATCGGAATAAGCTCTATGGCATTTACTCCTAAATCCTTAAGATAGGGAATTTTTTCTTTAATTCCCAAAAAAGTACCTCTATATTTGACATTTGAGCTTTCATCAATCGTAAACCCTCTAACATGCATTTCATATATCACAAGATCCTTAAAATCTAAACCTACACCGCTGTAAAATCCCCAGTTGAAGCTGTTGAATACAATACAGCCCCTGTAGCCGTTGTTTATATCAAATGCCTTATTCTGACCCCATATATGCTGATCTGCGACCATTTTTGCATAGGGATCAAGCAAAAGCTCGTCTTTTTTAAATATAAGACCCTTTTCTTCATCATAGGGCCCATCCATTCTATATGCATATTCCGTTGTTTCAGGATCTATGCCGTAGACCACCATTGAATACACATTTCCCACTCTGAAAACTTTGGGAAATGGAATGACCGCAAATGGATCTTTTTCATCAGGTTTAAATAACACCAGCTCGCAATATGTCGCCATAGAGGAATGTATCGTAAATGACACACCCCTGCCCGTCACCTGTACCCCATAGGGCATATATGGTCCGGGCTTTACCTTATAGCCACCCGATATAATAAAACCTGTCTCCTCAAGCTGTCTTTTCTGCTCTTCATTGATATCAATTTCGTTATTATTGTTCAAAATACTATCCTGATTTTCCACTTAAATAAACCCCTATTCTATAATTTCAGCTCATCGCCGTTCTGGTTTCTTCAACTATCCTTTCAACACTTTTATAATTATTGTTAAAATTATTAAGGCTTCCGTTTATAAGCTCCTCCACAGATGCCACCTTACTTACGGAAAAACCATAGGAAATAGCCTGTTTCATAAACTCATCCTTATCCTGAATATCCATGTAAAGAGCCATAAGACATGCGAAAAGGTTCCTGTCATCCTTCTGATATCTGTAT
>JBGZAX010000083.1:0-3551 GCA_041844335.1 Lachnospiraceae bacterium | reverse complement strand
CTAATTTATCAAAAAACGATTGTGCCGCAGGTGAATCATAGCTACCCATTGACGATGAACTTGATTCCACCAACCCCAAAATTCCTGCAATGTTGATTAAAAATGAGATAAAAATTGAAATAAGTACTCCGACAACTCCGCCTATAAAGCCTATAGCTCCAGCCTCGAACAAGAACAGCTTTCTGATATCGTTTACATAGCAGCCAAGCGCTTTCATAATTCCGATCTCCTTTGTGCGCTCTGTTATCGACATTATCATAGTATTCATTATACCGATAGCCGCAACAAAAAGCGAAATTCCGCCGAGCCCCGCAAGCATTATCTGCTGCTGCCTTGTCTGCTTGTTAATAGACTCTCTTATGCTCTCCATGGACGATGTATCATATCCCATACTCTTTATGCTCTTTTCTATCTCATTTACATCTTTTATTTCCTTTGCCTTTACCAGAACACGTTCATAACCTCTTTTCATCATATCATTATAGATTTTTTTAGGCATTGTCGCTTTCATAATGCTTTCCATATCATCTATGGACATATAGACACCTGAGTTTGTATAGTAGTCCTTTGAAGTATTTCTTTTCAAAATGCCCGCAATTTTAAGCTCCTGCCTAAACTTTTTCGGCTCCTCCTGCCCCTCTGAATAAAATTCAAGTGTCAGATAGAGCTTGCTGTCAATATTATTAAAAAACGGCTCTTCAAATGGTTTTACCTCTTCATCATTCGTTTTTCCTTCTATATAGACATCACCGTTATAGATGCTTCCATATTTAGATTGGTCCTCAAAGCTGCGCCTATTTTTGCCCTCCGGCCTTTTGGTATCTTTAAACTCATAAAAAAATCTCTCTCCAACTATCACGCTTATAGGTCGCCTGCCGAATCCCGAACCGGTGTCTTTAAGGTATTCTCCCTCTTTAAGCTCATAGCCTGATTTTTCAAGCATTTGCTCATCCACCCCACAGATTTGACTGTATGTGGTTGTATACCTGTCACCGGAGCCCGACACTATATTTATGTTCCCATCCTGGAGCTCTTTTTTAGGAGATACCATATCCACATTAGGTATCTCCCTGATGCTGTCAAGAACCTTTCCGGTGATTGCGTTGCCCTTTTCGGCTCCGCCGTAATTCCATATCTCTATTGCGGTCAAGTCTCCCATATTTGACAACATTACCTTTGTTTGCTCGTTGCTTCCTATTCCAAGTGACATCATTAGAATTATGGCACAACACCCGATCGTCACTCCCATTACAGTAAGCCTTGTCCTTGCTCTTTGGCGTGAGAGATTTTGCCGACATAGAACTATTATATCAATTATTTTCATAGTTTTTCTCTTTAATTTGATTCATTTTTTGTATCGTTTTTTGTATCATTTGAGTCCGATTTTTCATCAGATGAACCCATTGCCCAGTCATACATCTTTGAAAGTCTTTCCATTCTTTTTGCCTCAGCCTTTTTCTTAAGCTTTTTTATGACGATTATGAGAACTATAAGCACAGCTATGATTATTACACAAATAATGGCAATCTTTACCCTCGGATCCATTTTCGGCTCTTCTTGCGGCAATTCTTCGGGGTTTATTTTCGGCTGTTCTATTATCTGCTCCTCCGCCATAAACGAAATTTCTACATTCTTCGTCTTTTTTTCACCGTTTGCGTCCTCATATTCCACCTTTACCTTGGCAACGCTTTCTCCGGTCATATTAGGAGTTATGATTATATCAATATTTCCACTCGCTCCCGATGCACAGTTGCCTATCCATACCTCCTTTGAAAGTGTATCAAAGCCCTCGCCAGTTATTTTTGCACTGATATTTGATGTCACAGCCTTGCCCTTATTCACATATGGAATGCTGAAGGTGGTTTCTTGACCGACAAAGCAGGTTTCTTCATTAGTGACATCAGAGAGTTCAAATCTGTCGGGCTGAACCACCGGTATAGAAATATTTTCCGTAGTGGTGCCCTTTACTATGTTTTTGCCGTTCTTATACTCGTAGTTAAAATTAATGGTTACTATTGCAGCTGCCGACTTTGCTTCTTCCCAAGCCTTAAGCTTCACTTTCAAAGGAATTTCTCCGTTGATTCCGAGCTTTTCAAAATAAAAGCTGTTGGAAGACTCCGCTATAGAAACACCCTCACCCGTGTTCATCGATACTACAAGGTTTTCTACCCCCGACACCTTGCTTGTATTCCTGAATTTTAATGAAAGGTCGAACTTCCTTCCCGCCTCCACCTTTTTTCCGTAATTATACTCGCTTACTATGAGGTTGGGGGTAAGCATACTGCCCTCATCTTTGCCATCTGTCGTAGGCTTTGCCGGAATAATTATTTTTTCAGCCCCTGAAATCGAAGAATTTCCGGATGCTTCACCGCCCTTATATGTGTAGCTCAGGTTTACCGTCAGCTCAAGACTGTCTGTTTCAATGTTTTTTGCTGTTTTTATCTTTATCGGAATTGTTATCGGTTCATCCTTTGATATCTCTTTTACAAACTTATTTGATGTTCTTGTCTTTACCGTAAAGCCTGCCCCTTGAGTAAATGTTATCTTTACATTTTCTGCTTTCGTGGTATTGATATTTTTTATTTTCAAATCAAGGTCATAGGTTTTTTGTGCCTCTACCGGATCTATTTTATCTCTTACAACCTGAAGAACAGGTGCGGTCTTTGCTGATGTTTCATCAGTTTTTTTGCTGGGCACTAAAATCATATAGTTTTCGGTTCCGCTCGACATTCCGTCTCTCCCCCAAAAGGTATAATCAAGACTTGCCCCTATTTGAATACTCTCTGTAAGTATCTTATCCGATGCTTTCATCTTTATATCAAGCGTAGTGCTGCTTTTTAACGGAATACCTCTTTCGTCCAGGAAAAAGCTGTTGCTTGAATCCAAAATGCTTATACTTTCGGGAACGATAAGAGTGAGCTTCCCGCGGTTTACGCTGTAAGCCGGACTTATGTTTGAAAGTTTTAATGAAAGCGTAAAGGTTTCTCCCGCCTTAATCGGAGGCATATCCATACGAGTAAGTCTGATGTCGGGCTTGTCCGTATAAGGGACCCCCGCATCGGGGTTATATCCTTCAACAGTTGCCGTACTAAAAGCCGCTGCTACGAATATAACGGCTATTGTAAGACAGATACCTAAAATTGTCTTTTTAAAATTCCCTGTTATCATTTTTTATCTCCTTATTGTTTCAGCTTTTGCAAATCGTCTATTACTTCTCCGTCCTTTAATGTGATTACTCTATCTGCAAGATCTGCAATTAACGGATTGTGTGTAACCAAAATAATTGTCATATTGTATTTTCTTGCAAACTCCGCGATCATTTCCATTATTTCGTCGGTGGTTTTACTATCCAGGTTGCCTGTAGGCTCGTCTGCAAATACAACTGAGGGGTGAGCCACAAACGCTCTTGCTATACCTATTCTTTGCTGCTGCCCTCCCGACAGTTGGCTTGGATAATGAGCGAGTCTGTTGCCAAGACCTACCTTTTTTAACATATCTATTGCCGCAATATCTCTTATTTCCTTATCTATGCCTTTAAACATAAGCGGCAT
>JBGZAX010000082.1:0-11088 GCA_041844335.1 Lachnospiraceae bacterium | reverse complement strand
ATTTTATTTAATTGTCTTAGTGATTATATCACATTTTTAGTAAAAATCAACTATAATTTTTATTTTTTTTATTAAAATTGCTCAATATGGTATAGTAAATTTACTCATGTCGAAGATTTACCTTTGTATAGTCAATCATTGACAGAGTATCAAAATTATAAACCGTTTATAATTAAAGTCCGTATATAATAAAAATCATCAGATAAAATTTAACTTTTATCTGATGAAATAAATATAAAAATCCAAGATAAATCTATCCGGGGTTTTTGAAAAATTTTATTTTACTAAAGCAAGTGTTTCCTGAGCTATTGCCAGTTCTTCATTTGTGGGAATTATCATAGCCTTTATCTTGGATTCGGCAGTAGATATGATAATATTTTCTCCACGTTTCTTGTTTTTTTCGGCATCAATATTAATTCCCAAATATCCTAAATATTTACAGACCTCCGCTCTTATGTGCGAGCTGTTTTCTCCAATACCCGCCGTAAATGCTATTGCATCTACTCCGTTCATAGCAGCAACATAAGCACCGACATACTTTGCTATTCTGTAGCAGAATGCATTTACAGCTCTGACACTGCCCTCATCTCCGTTTTCAAAGCCGTTTTCAAGATCCACAAAGTCACTGCTGTACTCTGACAAACCAAGAACACCCGATTTTTTATTCAAAATATCGGTCACCTGTTCCAAACTCAGGTTTTCCTTATCGGCAAGATATTTTAATATAGCAGGATCAAGATCTCCTGATCTTGTTCCCATTATTAATCCCTCAAGCGGAGTAAGTCCCATTGAGGTATCCACAGATTTTCCATCTAATACCGCACTTATAGATGCTCCGTTTCCCAAGTGACAAACAATAATTTTTGAATTATTGATATCAAGACCGGCTACTTTTGCAGCCTCCTTTGACACAAAAGCGTGAGACGTTCCATGGAAACCGTATCTTCTAACCTTGTATTTCTTATAATAATCATAGCTTAGACCGTACAGATAAGCCTTTTCCGGCATTGTCTGATGGAAAGCCGTATCAAACACACCCACCATAGGTGTATTCGGCATGAGCTTTCTGCAAGCATTAATTCCTATCAAATTTGCAGGATTGTGTAACGGTGCAAGATCGGATACCTCTTCCACAGCCTTAATAAAAGCATCATCAATTAAGGCAGAACTCTTAAAGTGCTCTCCGCCGTGGACTATTCTATGTCCGACAGCTCCTATCTCGTCCATACTCTTAATTACACCGATTTCTTTATCTAATAAAGAATCTAAAACTATCTTGATAGCCTCGTTGTGGCTTGGCATAGGGAATTCTCTTGTTATCTTATCCTTTCCCATAGGAGTATAAACTATTCTGCTGCCGTCAATAGCAATTCTTTCGCACAATCCCTTTGCGTGTACCGCTCCGCTATCAGTGTCGATTAGCTGAAATTTCAGGGATGAGCTGCCGCAATTTATTACTAAAATTTTCATTTATCTCTCCTTTTAGGTTAACTGTTAATTTGTAAAATCGTCCTTTGCATTCTGATCATCTATCTGAGCCTGAACCGCCGTAATGGCAATAACACCCACAATATCCTCGTAGCTGCAGCCTCTTGACAGATCGTTCACGGGCTTTAATATACCCTGTGTTATAGGACCGTATGCCTCTGCGTGTCCTAATCTTTGTACAAGCTTGTATCCTATATTTCCGGCATCAAGATCCGGGAATACAAGAACATTCGCTCTACCTGCCACCTTACTTCCCGGAGCCTTGCTTGAAGCAACGCTTGGAACTATAGCGGCATCAGACTGCAATTCACCGTCAATTATAAGATCGGGTCTTGATTTATGTGCTATTCTGGTAGCCTCTTCCACCTTTTCAACATCAGGATGGCTTGCACTGCCCTTTGTAGAATGTGAAAGCATAGCCACATAAGCCTCTTCTCCCACAAGATTTATAAACGTATCAGCCGATGAAATAGCAATTTCAGCAAGCTCTTCAGCATTAGGATGCTGATTTAAACCGCAGTCAGCGAATATGAATGTTCCGCTCTGTCCATAATCACAGTTAGGCACTATCATTAAGAAAAAAGCAGACACAAGCTTTGTATTAGGCTTTGTTTTCAATATTTGCAGACAAGGTCTTAATGTGTCGGCTGAAGAGTGGCAAGCTCCCGATACCATTCCGTCTGCATCACCCATTTTAACCATCATTACGCCAAATGTAGGATAGTCGTTGAACATAATATTCGTGGCATTTCTCGGAGTCATTCCCTTTGTTTTTCTAAGCTCATAAAATTCCTTAACATAGTCGGGTGTCTTTTCATAAGTGGCAGGATCAATTATAGTGACCCCCGTCAGATCAAGTCCGTTAGAATTGTTCTTTATCTCTTCTTCACTTCCGATAATTATGATATCTGCTATTCCCTGCTTTGTAGCCTCTACAGCTGCTTGATAAATTCTCAAATCCTCGGACTCCGGCAATACTATTCTTTTTTTATTCTCTTTAGCTCTTACTTTTAAATCGTCAATAAAGCTCATTTTATCCCTCCATTATAATTTTAATTTACAAGGCTTTGATAATAAATTATCAAAGCAGAAAAATCACATAAGACTGCCTGATAACGGCAGTCTTATGTATATTTAAAAGTAATTTAGACTTAATTATTTATAACTGTGAAAGCCTTCGCCTGTTTTTCTTCCTAATTTGCCGCCTCTTACCATCTTTCTTAATAATGGATGCGGTCTGTACTTAGGATCTCCGGTTTCGTTAAATAAAACCTCCATAATAGCAAGACAGATATCAAGACCGATTAAATCACCTAAGGCTAAAGGTCCCATCGGGTGATTTGCGCCAAGTTTCATAGCAGTATCAATACCCTCGGCATCAGCTATTCCATCTGCCAGGATACCAACTGCCTCGTTAATCATAGGAATTAATATTCTATTTACTACAAATCCGGCACCCTCATTAACTTCTACAGGAGTCTTTCCGATTTCTTCAGAAATTTTCTTAATTTTTTCAACTATATCCTTCGGTGTGTTAAGTCCGGCAATAACCTCAATAAGCTTCATAACAGGTGCTGGATTAAAGAAATGCATTCCGATTACAGGTCTGTCCAATCCGTTTCCTATCTCAGTTATAGATAAAGAAGATGTGTTTGTAGCAAAAATACAATCCTTTTTGCAGATAGACTGCAGCTCCTTAAATGTCTGCTTTTTAACGTCCATCACCTCTAAAGCCGCCTCAACAATCAAATCACAATCCGTACAAATATCCTTTGTCCCTGTAGTAATCTTAGATACTATCTTATCAACCACAGCCTTATCCATTTTGCCCTTTTCTACCATTTTGTTAAGTCCTGCAGCTATTTTTTCCTTACCTCTTGCTGCAAAATCATTGTTTATATCACATAAACATACTTCATAACCCTCAGTCTGGGCAAATGCCTGAGCGATACCTGATCCCATTGTTCCTGCTCCAATTACTCCAACCTTCATCACTAAATCTCCTCCTTGAGTTAAAAAAATTATTATAATAACCAAATGGTTAAAATGTGTAAATCAACCAACATAAAAACCGAATCAAATGGTTAAATTCTATTAATCAAATAAACAAGCCTTAATGTGAAAGGCTCTTATGTCTATTATTCATATTATACAACTATTTTTTAATTTTGACAATAATTATTTATATAATATACTAATTTTTTTAATAATATGCTGTGTGAGTCTACTCATTTTCTTATTTCTAATAATTTTCTGTTTATAGAACATTTTCTATTCAATATCTTTTAATTAAATCCGTCAGGATTCATACTCTGCCATCTAAAAGAGTCCAAGCACATGGTATTTATGTCATACTTGGCCTCCCAGTTAAGCTCTTTTTTTGCCAAAGCGGGATCTGCATAGCATACGGCAATATCTCCGGCCCTTCTATGTGCAAATTTGTAATTAAGCTTTTTACCGCAAGCCTTTTCATATGCCTTGATCACCTCAAGAACACTTACTCCAATTCCGGTACCGAGATTATAAATACGCACTTCCGGCTTCTCCATAAGTTTAGAAATGGCACAAACATGCCCGTAGGCCAGGTCGGATACATGAATGTAATCTCTGACTCCGGTGCCGTCGGGTGTATCGTAATCATTTCCGAAAATATTTATACAGTCCAATTTCCCTACCGCAACCTTAGACACATAAGGCAATAAATTATTAGGTATTCCCTTAGGATCTTCTCCTATAAGACCGCTCTTATCGGCACCGATAGGATTAAAATATCTAAGCAGTACTATATTCCACTCATTATCCGACATATGCAGATCAGTTAATATCTGCTCTATCATACTTTTCGACCAGCCATAGGGATTAGTACAGGCTCCCTTTTTACAATTTTCCGTAATCGGTATTTCATCAGGATCTCCATAAACTGTTGCAGATGAACTGAATATGAGCCTTTTTAAATTGTTTTTTTGCATAGCCCTACATAAATTAAGTGTTCCCGTAATATTATTTTGATAATATGTCAGAGGGATTTTTACAGATTCGCCGACAGCCTTAAGCCCTGCGAAATGTATAACAGCCTCTATTTTTTCATTTTTAATAATATTATCCAATGAGTCAAAGTCAAGGATATCGCTTTCATAAAATGCTATCTTATCTCCGACGATTTTTTCAACTCTACTTAGACATTCAAGCTTGGAATTTGAGAGATTGTCAAGTACAACCACCCTATGACCCGCCCTAATTAAATCAATACAGGTGTGACTACCGATATAGCCGGTTCCTCCGGTTACTAAAACGTTCATAAAATATACTCCTTATACTGAAATAAAAAATATTTATATGCTGTGTTTATTTATATTAATATAGACAACAAAAGCATATTGCTATCAATAAATGCAATTAAAATGTTATTATCGTCTGACCATTTCATAGCTGTCTCTTATCATCTGCTTTACAAGCTTGTCATCAATACTGCCGTCTAAAATAATAGTATTCCAGTGTCTCTTATTTTGATGATAGGCGGGAGTTACAGCCTTATAGCTTAATCTTAAAAAATCACGTATTTCAGGATCCACTTTCACATTTACACAAATATAAGAATTCCTTTCATAAATAAAAGCAAAGGATTTTTTATTATGCCTAAGTCTTGCCAAAGTCCAGTTATCATCACGAAAGGGGCTATCAATATAACAGCCCTCAAACTCTAAACAATATTTAATCACATCGTCTCTTGTACTCATATTTATCGGTCAAAATAGCGTATTGCCGTATCAACGTTCCTTGCTATCTCATCTTTAAGCTCCTCAATCGTGGCAAATTTTTTCTCAAATCTTACGAACTTTAAAAGCTCAACCTTTGCGATTTTCTCGTAAACATCAACATTGACATTAATTAAAAAGCTCTCTATTCCAAGCAAATTTCCGTCAGATACCGTAGGCTTGTATCCGATATTTGAAATGGCATCATATGTCTTGTCGTTAATAATCGCCCTTGAAATATAGACCCCGTTTGCCGGCAAAAGCTTGTCAGTTGCGGGAATTATATTTATAGTGGGATAGCCGATCACATGGCTGCCCATACCGGTTCCATGGACTATCCTGCCGTCCACAAAATAATTATAGCCAAGCATTGCATTTGCAAGCTCTAAATCGTTCGACATAATAGCCTGTTTTATATAGGTACTGCTAATGTCCTTACCGTCAAACTTTATTTTGCTGTGTACATTTAAACCGAAACAGTATTTTTTTGAAAATTCAGTCAGATAATCTATATTCCCCTCTCTTTTATAACCGAACCTGAAATCATTTCCTACAGACAGATATTTCATATTTAATTTTTTCAGCAGAATTTCCTTCACAAAATCCTCTGCGGTGATGTTCCTAAGTTCCTCTGAAAACGGAATTTCTATGAAATAATCAATATTTAAATTTTTCATTAAAGAAAGTCTTTCAGCCTGTGATGTTAAAAATCCCTTGCTCATTATGGAAAAAGTAAAAACAACCGTCTTTAGATTATTTTTTTCAGCATATTGTCTTATATCATCAAACAATAAATGATGCCCTAAATGCATACCGTCAAATTTTCCAATAGTTACAGCCGTCGCACAGGTTTCGTTAAAGTCTGCCAAATTCGATATAAATCTCATAAAAATCTCCTTTTACGGTCATTTGCACATTAAATAAGTCTTAAGGCATTTTTTATATTTATCAAAGCTATAAATAGCAATCAGAGTATTATCAAACGAATAAAACCTTACCTTATCAACTGAACTATCAGATAAGTCAAACGGCCGGTCAACATATCTGCTCATCTCGTCTAAATAAAGAATCCTTCCGTTACTGACTGATTTTTCTCCCAACGCATTTAGAAAAATACATGGACAATTCTCAAAAACCTTATCAATGCTGATTAAAAATGATAAATTTTCTTTATCAGAAAACGTCATATTTTCTATATCGGACAATTTATAACAGCAATCAAGCGAGAACCCGCCTGCCTTGGTTCTTACAAGACCCGTCATACAGGCTCCGACACCCAATTTCCCCCCGATATCATTAATCAGAGCTCTAATATAGGTTCCCTTTGAACAGCCCACTCTTATAAGATAATCACCATCATCAAAACTGTCCAAAATATCAATATAATTTATAAAAACTGCTCTTTTTTCTCTTTCCACCTCTATATTCTTCCTTGCCAAGTCATAGAGCCTTTGACCGTTTACCTTTATAGCGGAATACATAGGCGGCAGCTGCATATATTCACCGATAAAGCTGTCGCATACATTCTTGATTCTGTCAAGTGAAATTTTTTCAAAATTATCATATTTTTTAAGTATTTTTCCGGTAATATCCTGTGTATCCGTAATAATTCCAAGCCTGAATCTTGCCTCATATTCTTTGTCGGAACCTGTAAGCATATCAGCAAGCTTGGTTGCTTTTCCGATACAAATAGGAAGTACCCCTGTCGCCATAGGATCAAGAGTACCTGTGTGCCCTATTCTCTTCTGTTTCAGTATGCCTCTAAGCTTAGCCACCACATCGTGTGAGGTAAAGCCCTCTTCTTTATATATAGGTATTATGCCGTCCGGCATTACTTTTCTCCTTAAACGTATTTAATTTTTATCCTTTATCCGCTTTTCTATATCCGTTACCAAAGCCTCCACGGCTTTATCAAGGGTCATGTCTTTTAATGTAACCCCCGCCGCATGGAAATGTCCGCCTCCGCCATAGGGTTTCACCACATCCACCACATTAACATAGTTTTTGGATCGTATGCTCGCCTTATAGGAGGAGTTTTCAAGCTCATAAATAAAGATAGCAACCTCAACATCTCTGGTATGCAGAATATGATTAACTATGCCGTCCAGATGTCTTGACTCAAGTCCATAAAAATCCATATCAGCCTTGGTCACAATTCCGATAATACACTTATTATCACAAACAAGCCTGCTTTCCAGCAGCACCTTTCCCAAAAGCTGATTTTGTTCATAGGTCTTTTCAAAAAAAGTGGTATCAATAATGCTTGAAAAATCAATTCCCTTATCCATCAGAATTCCGGCTGTCGTCATAGTCTTTTTTGAAGTTGAATTAAATTTAAATACACCGGTATCGGTAATAATACCTGTAAACAGACATTCCGCACACTCCTTACTTATCTTATCGGTATCCAAGATATCGAACACCAGCTCGCAGCTGGCGGCAGCATTACTGTCAACATAAGAGTCCGTAGCAAAATTGCTGTAATTTAAATGATGATCTATGCAAAAGCTTCTTTTTGCACTTTTAAAATAATCAAAGCTACCCTCAAGTCTGCTCTCTTCCCCGCAATCAACACAAAAGCAAAGGTCATAAATCTTATTATCATCTATAAGCCACTCAATCCTATCATAGCCCCTCATGAACTTAAATATGCCGGGTAACGGTTTCATAAGATAAACCTGAACATCGATCCCGTCAAAATTATCAATTATATAATTGTAAAGTCCAAGAGCTGCACCTATGCAATCTCCGTCAGGTCTTATGTGACCGACTATCGCTATAGATTTGCTGTCTTCTATGATTTCATCAATTTTTTTTATATTACCCATATCAATCACTCCTATTTGAAACACTGCTGTTAGCCTGTTCAAGCAGCTTTGAAATATGAGCTGCATATTCCATGGAATTATCGGGCTTAAAAGTAAATTTCGGAGTAACCCTCCAATTTAATATTTCAGCAACCCTGCTGCGCAAAAATCCCGATGCATTTTCAAGGGCGGCAAGACTGTCTTCCATTTCCCTACTGTCTCCAAGTACGCTTACATAAACCTTAGCGGTCTTTAAATCGGGAGCCACACTTGCCTCCGTGATTGATACCATGGGAGATAATCTCTTATCCTTTACCTCACCGCTTTGTATCAATATACTTAGGGTTTTAAAAAGCTCCGAATTTAACATATTGTTTTTCTTGCTAAACTTACGCATTTATTATTCCTTTACCTCTACTATCTTATAGGCCTCCACTCTGTCAAGCTCTGCTATATCGTTAAAGCCGTCAAATACCAGACCGCACTCAAAGCCTGCCTTAACTTCCTTTACATCGTCCTTAAATCTCTTCAATGAGCCAAGCTTACCTTCAAATATCAGATCCTCAGCTCTAAAGATACGAACCTTGCAATCTCTTTCAAATCTGCCGTCAAGCACGTAAGAGCCCGCAATATTTCCCACTCCCGATGCCTTAAATATCTGTCTTATCTCTGCGTGTCCTATAATTTTTTCTTCATAAACCGGATCAAGCATACCTTTCATAGCGGCCTCTACATCCTCTATTGCCTGATAAATTACTCCATACAGCCTTATATCTATACCCTCGGATTCCGCCACGCTCTTAGCCTGTGTATCAGGCCGGACATTAAAACCTATTATTATTGCATCCGAGGCACTTGCCAGTGTCACGTCGGATTCATTAATAGCACCTACTCCGCTGTGAATAATCTTTACGACCACCTGATCATTCGACAGCTTTTGCAAGCTTTGCTTTATAGCCTCGGCAGAACCTTGAACATCAGCCTTTACCACTATGCTAAGCTCTTTTAAGTTACCCTCTTTAATCTTTGCAAAAACGTCATCAAGCGACATCTTGGTTTTCGTATCCTCAAGCATTTTTTCTCTGCCTTCCAACACAAAGGTAGCCGCAAAGCTTTTTGCATCCTTATCGGTATCATGAGCCACAATTATCTCTCCCGCATTGGGAACATCGTTCAATCCCAAGATTTCAACAGGTGTGGATAGAGATGCCTCTTTTATTTTTCGACCCTTGTCATCAATCATTGCTCTTACCTTCCCGCTGCAATGTCCGGCAGAGATGAAATCTCCGATACGAAGTGTTCCCTTTTGTATTAAAATATTGGCGACGGGACCTCGTCCCTTATCAAGCTTTGCCTCAAGCACAAGACCTCTTGCCTTTCTGTCGGGATTAGCTTTAAGCTCGGCAACCTCCGCTGTTAACAGGATCATATCAAGCAGCTCGTCAAGTCCTGTTCCCGCCTTTGCGGATACCGGAACAAAGATATTTGTGCCGCCCCAGTCCTCAGGTATTAAGCCCTGATCAGCCAATTCCTGCTTTACTCTGTCTATGTTTGCGCTCGGCTTATCTATCTTATTTATTGCAACAATTATTTCTACTCCGGCTGCCTTTGCATGACTTATCGCCTCCACCGTCTGAGGCATCACACCGTCGTCAGCAGCAACCACAAGAATAGCTATATCAGTGGAACTTGCTCCTCTCATTCTCATTGCCGTAAACGCCTCGTGCCCCGGAGTATCAAGGAATGTGATTTTCTGATCTCCCACCTTTACAACATATGCACCAATATGCTGGGTAATACCGCCTGCCTCCTTATCAATAACATTGGTATTTCTGATTGCGTCAAGAAGTGAGGTTTTACCGTGATCTACGTGTCCCATTACACAAACTACAGGAGGACGCTTCACCAAGGTATTTTCATCGTCGTCATTTTCCTTAAGCATTTCCTCGATTATATCAACTTTTTGCAGCATTTCACATAATATGTCATGCTCCATAGCTATTTCTTCTGCGGTTTCAAAATCAATTTCCTGATTTAACGTAACAACTTTTCCCTTTAAGAAAAGCTCCTTAATAAGTGCGGAGGACTGCACTTTCATCTTTTCAGCCAATTCCTTTATGCTGATAATATCGGGGATTGTAATCATTGACACCTTTTCCTGATCCTTAGCCTGCTCTTTTTCTTGCTGCATTTGCTTGTCCTTAAGAGCCTGTTTATGCGTTTTTTTAGAGGTTCTCTCAAGAGAAATATTTCTTTCAAATTTCTCTATCTTATCCTTCTTTTTATCCTTATCCTTATTTCTGCTTTCCTTGCTCTCTCTTACCTTTTCCTTGGCTTTTTCTATTCTATTGTCAAAGCCTGCTGCACCTGCCTGCTTGTTCTTGTCAACACGCGGTCTTTCTCTGTGCATATTTCTTCCGTCATCTTCTTTGTCCTTGTCAAAACCTCGTGAATTGGCACTGTTGGATCTTGCAGTCTTATCGTTATTATTACTATTACCTCTAAATTTAGGTCTGGAACCTCTGTTGTCAAAAGAGCCGGAATTAAAACGGGAACTGTTGTCATTTCCGCTCTTTTTATATCTGTCTGATGACTCTCTGTTAGACGCCCCGTCTTTTTTATTATTTGAAAAATTATTTTTTGAATTATTATCTTTCTTTTCAAATTTTTCGTTCCTATTATTCGATCTAGCATTACCCATAAACTCATTTTTGGTATTGTCAGAATTATTAATTTCATTCTGCTGCCTAAAATCTCTTCTTATTTCCATACCCTGCGTACCACTGGTTCCTGTACCTTGATTTTGTTTATTTGAAAATTCAGATAACCTTTTGGCATCATTTGATGTCTGGACATTATCAGTCTTTTCTTTATTTTCTCTATTCTCAAGCTCGATCTTAGCATGATTTTCAGCTATTTCTTTATCGATTCTCAGCTTTTCCAGTTTTTCCTTCTCTTCCTTTGCCCTTAATTCCTGTCTTTTTTCATTTATAAGTTGCTCTTCTTTTTTCTTTTCATCCTCCGCATTTTTCCTAAAT
>JBGZAX010000081.1:0-37915 GCA_041844335.1 Lachnospiraceae bacterium | reverse complement strand
TTTTATTTATTTTTTTAAATAAATATCTTGCATATTAAAAGTAATTTTGGTATAGTGAATATATTAATTATGTATTTTTTGTGAAAGCAAGTAGTTAGATTTGAGTTAGGAGAGTAATTGTGGAAAATATTTTCGGAAATACGATACTGCTGCAGCAGGCATCGCTCGGATTTATATGGGACAAGATGCAGCTTCATCTGCACAATGTAGCCAATGCTAACACTCCGGGGTATAAGAGTAAGTTTATCACTTTTGATGAGGAATTCAGGAACAGACTGACAATGGAGCATAGAAAAGATGCGGGCATTGATGATTATAACAGGATAATCAGAACACAAAAACCGACCTTGCACTATACGAAAAATCAGAGTGCAAGGCTTGATGGAAATAACGTTGATATGGATACTGAACAAATAGAGATAGCCAGAACTGCATATCATTACAATTATTTGATAAAGTCAATAAATAATGATATAACCAGATTGCGTACGGCTATTAAGGTAGGAGGCTGATTATGAGTTTTTTTGATCCAAACTTTATTGTGCCTATGAACGGCAGCTATTCGAAGGTAAACGGTTTAAAGTCAAAGAATGATTTGTTTTTTGACAATATGGTTGATCCTGCCGGGGCAAGACCTAAGGATGATGCCGGTTTTAAAAATATTTTTAAAACGGCGGTTCAGAATGTGATTGATACGGATCATGATTATACGAACAAGCAATATTTACTGGCAACAGGTCAAATAGATAATGTTGCTGATGTAACCATTGCGGGAGCTAAGGCTCAGTTGGCTGTTGATTTGTTGGTACAGCTCAGAAATTCGGCATTGACTGCCTATAATGAAATACTTAGAATTAATGTATAAGTGCAGTAATAAAAATAACTTAAGGATGGCTTGATTGCTATGTTAGACAATATAAAGAATTTTATTGCGAGATTTACAAGGCGAACCTTAATAATTGCTGCATCCGTGATACTTGGAATTTTAGTGTTTGCTATAGTTGTTTCGATTGTGTTAAACAGTGCCGGATCAGCGTATGGTACTCTTTTTTCAAAGGTTAGCGGAGAGGATGCTTCTAATATTATTCGCCTGTTGGGAGAAAACAACATAGGATATAAGTATGAGGACGACGGAGATATACTGGTAAGTAAGAATAATCATGATAGGGCTATGGCTATTGTGGCGGCGAGCGGATATCCGAACACCGGATTTGCTTATGAGATCTCAGGCAGGGCTAACAGTATGTCCACGGACTCTGTTCAAAAAAGATATGAATTGTATGATTTACAGGATAGAATAGCGGCTACAATAAGGATGTTTGACGGCGTACAGGATGCCAAGGTGACTATAGCTCTTTCGGAGGAGAACAGATATGTTCTCAGTGAGGATGAAGATATTCCGGCTACAGCCTCCGTTTTTGTAAAAATGGCAAATGGCGGTGCACCGAATCCCGGACAGGTAGCGGCTATTCAGAGATTTTTGGCTACAAGTATTCGTGGCGTTTCAATGGAAAATGTTGCAGTAATAGACGGAAACGGAAATGATGTATCCGTTGTACTTGACGATAATACAAGAAATAGTCAGAAAACACCTGCAGATCTTACAAATGCAGCTTTGATAAAGTCGGATATGGAAAAAATGGTGGAAAGACACGTGGCGGATAATGTACTGTCGGTGTTCAGTTCTATCTACGGCTCCGGAAATGTCAGAGTGGTTGCAAAGGCTAAGGTAAATATGCAAAGTATTATGAGAGAAAGCATTACCTATAGCGTTCCCGAAAAGATAGATGACCAGGATAAAAAAGGTCTTATAGCAAGAGAATCTGCATCGGGAGGCAGTACCGGACTTGAAAACGGAGCAGAGGGTGTAGTGGGTACTGAAGTGAATGCGGAAATTCCGGAGTACAATGCAGCCGAAAATGAGAACAACGGAAATCTTAGAGATTATCAGTTTGCACGAGAGTATCTGTTCAATCAGATAAAGGAGCAGGGCAGCGTTCCCGCAGGTGCTATAGAGGATCTGAGCTTATCTATCAGTATTAACGGAGCCGATTTCGGAACGGTTCCTCAGGATTCGCTGATAAATCTTGCCGGAAATGCGGCAGGAATTGCCGTAGATGACAGAAGAGATAAGATAACCATTGTAAGTGCGAAGTATGCTAAGAGCGAGCAGGTAGATGTGGCTGATGTATCGGAAGAGAGCTTCTTTGCAAGGATACCGTCATTCCTATGGGCTATAATAGGAGCGGTGCTTATGATACTGATATTCCTGTTTGTATTCTTATTGTTGAGAAGAAGAAGAATGCTTATGGAATTGCAGATGGCGGCTATTGCTGCGGAACGGGCTCATGAATCGGGCAGCGGCATATTACCTTCTATAATGGATTCGAACTCTGAATATGATGAAGAGAAAATTATGTTACAGAATGATAGAGGAATGGGCTTGCGTAAGGATGTAAGAGAATTTGCCGATAAGAACCCTGAGATTGCGGCACGCCTATTAAAGACATGGCTTGGCGGAGGTGAGGATGATGCCTAAGGATAAAAGACCTGAAATACCGGCAGAGCAGGCGGCTCATACTGTTACAAGAGAAATTACCGACAGCCAGAAAGCAGCGGCGGTAATCGTATCTTTGGGAACGGAAAGAGCGTCGAATATATATAAGTATATGGACGAGAGCGATGTTGAAAAGCTCACAATAGCGGTGGCAAGACTTGGACATTTGAAATCCGAGGAAACTGAGGCTGTACTGGATGAGTTTTACAAGACCTGTATGACTCAAAAGGTGGTTACGGACGGCGGTATAGATTATGCAAGAGCTGTACTTGAAAAGGCTTTCGGAAAGTCTACCGCATCAAGTCTTCTTGATAAGGTGACCAAGACATTAAAGACAAGACCGTTCGACTTTATGAAAAAAGCTGATATTAAGACCTTATTTGCCATGCTGCAGCATGAAAGATCACAGACTATTGCACTTATCTTATCTTACGTGGATTCCGATATGGTTGCAAAGATAATAGAGCAGTTTGATGAACAGAAAAAGCTTGAGGTGGTGGAGGCGGTTGCAAGAATGGAAAGTGCATCTCCCGATGCCGTAAAGCTGGTGGAAGAGGAGATGAAGAGAAAGTTTGCAAATGTACTCACAACGGATTTCACTACCGTTGGCGGTATAGATTTTATCGCAGATGTAATGAACCATATCGACAGAAGTGCAGAAAAGGCTATTTTCGAGGGCTTGGCGGAAAGAGATGCGGATCTTGCGGACGACATCAGAAAGAAGATGTTCGTGTTCGAGGATATCGCCGGTATGGACGACAGATCCATTCAGAGATTTATCAGAGACTGCGATTCGAAAGACGTTGTTTATGCACTCAAGGCATCGACAGAAACTATACAGGCTCTTATTTTCAAGAATATGTCAAAGCGTATGGCTGAGGGTATCAAGTCAGATCTTGATATTACATCTAATGTCAGACTCAAGGATGCACAGGATGCTCAGCAAAGAATTGTTAATATTATCAGAAGATTAGAGGAACAAGGTGAGCTGATTATCACTAAGGGCGGAGGAGATGATGTAATTGTATAATTTATCAAAAGGCTTTGACCCGAGTGAAATAAAGATATCCGACTTTTTGATAGGAAGCTTGGCAAAGGACAGCGAATACCAAAGCGACCTTGAAGAAGATGCTGATTTATCGAAAGATTTAAATAGTGATGAAGAGACTGAAAATGCTCAGGATAAAGCCGTATTCAGAGTGATAGATTTTTCAAAGCTTGAAAGCTATGAAAGTGAAGATGTGATAAATCCTATAATAAAAGAGGAGATATACTTCGACACGGAAAGTAATGAAGAAGAAACGGAAGAACAAGAAGAAAAATTCGGAAACGCTCTCAGCATTGACAAGCTGATAAGGTTTGATCAAAGGTTTATAAAAGATGGTATAGATACTGAGGGTTTTTCGGAAGAAGAGTTATCCGAGATCGATAAGGGCAAGAAAATAGCTGATGAAATGTTTGCCGAAAAATTAAAGGAGGCGAACGAAATGCTTCAAAGGGCTCAGGAAGAAGCGGATATGATCAGACAAACAGCTATTCTCGCTGCTGAAAAGATAAAGAAGGATGCCGAAAGAGAAGGAATGGCATCGGGCTATAATGACGGCTATAATGACGGAATGATTAGAGCGCACGAAGAGATAGAAAAGGCTGTGATCACGGAGGTTGATGCCATAAAAGAGGCTGTGGGAGAAATATTGGATTGTATTTCCGTAGAAAAGGAAAGCATATATGAAAAATATGAGCAGAGCCTTACCAATATAGCTTTATCCACGGCTGAAAAAATAGTAAAGGTAAGTCTTGAGTCAAGTAGTGATATTATAAAGGGTATGATAAAGGATGCTACAAAAGACTTAAAAAGGACGGAATGGATTAAGATATACATATCTAAATATGATTTTGAGATGATAAGGGAAACGGACTATGATTTGGTCGATGTCTTATCCGAATTGTCCGATGATATCAAAATAATAGTAATGGAGCAGGAGGATATCGGCACGGCGATAATTGAAACCGACAAGGAAGTAATAGACTTAAGTGCCGGTACACAGCTGAATAATATAAAAGAGATGGTTGAGAACACTATTTAGGAGAGATGCGCAATGATAAATGACCTGGCTTCACTAATTAAAAAAACTGAATCGGTCAGTCATATCAGCAAAATCGAAAATATCGTAGGACTGTCTATGGAGGCGTCGGGAGGAAATGCCAGAATTGGAGATATCGGCTATATCTATAATGAGGCTGACGATCATCAAATTCCTGTAGAGGTTGTGGGATTCAAGAACGGTAAAATTCAGCTGATGGCCTATGAAAATATTACCGGAATTGCAGCCGGAACCTTTGTAAGGAACACCGGCAAGCGGCTGATGATACCTGTCAGTGACGATTTGGTAGGCAGAATAATAGATTCCATGGGAAGACCTCTTGATAATAAGGGAGCGATAAAGGCTGATGCTTATTACGAGGTAAATAACGTACAGGGAACCAACCCCTTGGACAGACCCAGAATAGAAGAGAGACTTGAGTTCGGTGTAAGAGCTATAGACGGACTGCTTACCATAGGCAAGGGGCAGAGAGTGGGCATATTTGCAGGCTCAGGTGTGGGAAAGAGTACTACTATGGGCATGATAGCAAGGAATGTCAAGGCGGATATAAATGTTATAGCCTTGGTAGGTGAGCGTGGCAGAGAGCTTTTGGAGTTCGTTGAGCAGGATTTGGGGCCTGAGGGTATGGCAAGATCGGTTATAGTGGTTGCTACATCCGATCAGCCGGCAATGCTTAGAGTAAAATGTCCTTTGGTGGCTACAACAGTGGCGGAATATTTTAGAGATAAGGGTCTTGATGTGCTTTTAATGATGGACTCGCTCACACGTTTTGCAATGGCACAAAGAGATATAGGACTTGCTACCGGAGAGCCGCCTGTAGCAAGAGGTTATACCCCGTCAATATATGCAGAGTTTCCCAAGCTTTTAGAGAGAGCCGGGAAGTTTACGAAGGGTTCGATTACAGGAGTTTATACCGTTTTGGTGGAGGGCGATGATGTAAATGAACCGATTTCGGACACCGCCAGATCTATTCTTGACGGGCATATAGTCCTAAGCCGCAGGCTTGCCAATGAAAACCATTATCCGGCTATTGACGTATCTGCCAGTATTTCAAGACTTATGTCAAATATTGCGGATCCTGAACATAAGAAAATAGCGGCGAAGTTTAGAGATTATCTGAGCATCTATGAAAAAAATGCGGACTTAATTTCTATCGGAGCTTATAAAAAGGGCAGCAATCCGATGCTTGACGTGGCTATCGCAAAGATAGATGCTATGAACAGCTTTTTGAAACAGGAAATCGGTGAAAAATCGGATCTTGAGGGAGCTATTCATATGATGCAGGAAATAGTGATGTAAATTAAGAGGTGACTTGTATTGAAAAAATTTGATTTTCGCTTAGAAAAGGTGCTTAAATATAAGGATCAGATACTTGACGGACTGAAAAATGAGCATGCTAAAATCCTGATCGACATCAGAAGAAAAGAAGAAGAAATAGAACGTTTGGAGCAAAAATATATTGAGGTTTGTGAGGATTATAACAGGGAAAAGTTTAAAGGCAATCTTCATATAGAAAGAATATTACAGATAGAGTTTTATTTGGAAAGCATTGATATGCAAATCAAAAGAGAAAATAAAGCCTTAGATGATTTAAAACTGTTGGAAGCTAAAAAAAGAGCAGAGGTTGTCCGTGCAAAGCAGGATGTACAATCTCTGGAAAAGCTTAAGGAAAAAAAAGTAAAAGAATATAATAGAGAGCTTACAGCGGTTCAGGAGCTTGCAGTTGAGGAGTTTATCACAAACAGAATGGTTATATTATAAGTTCGATATCTTTCCTCGTGAGAGGATTTGATATATATAAAAATACTTGAAAGGAGGTGAAAGAAAGGTGCAGGTGAATGACAATTTAATAAGAAATATGGACAGATCAGGTAAAAATCCTATGCTTAATGAGGCTATAAAAAGAAGCGAGGACACTGTAGAAGAGTTCAAGAACAGCATGCAGCTTAGGATAGCTGAAAATGATAAAAAGCTGACCATAGAAAAAAAGCCTGACAAAAAGCCTGTGGAAAAGACCAGGTTGAATGAAAATTTGAAGTCTAAGGACAATAAGAGCAAAAAAATTGATAGGGTAGATGATGTTACCTACAGCAAGGCGGCATCCGTTCATTCCAATTCGGCGAACAGCTCGTCGGAGGTAAAGACTGATAACACGGCGTTGAATGGCGAGACTAAGGTTTTGGAGGCTAAGGCTATTTTAAATACCGACAATATGGTGAAAAATATGCTGATAATGCCGAATACGGAAGAGCTGCCGTTTGTAAATGCGACAGGAGAGATTGCCGCTGCGGAAGAAAATACACAGATACTTTTCGGCAATTCGGTTGTCGAGGAGCTTAAAAATTCTGACATTGAAGAGAGCAAAAATCACTTAAATGAAATATCCTTCGGCGCAAAGGGCACAGATGAAATCAAAAGTAATGCCACAGATAAGGCAGCTTCTCAAAATGAGAAGATAGGCTTAGATGAGATTAAGGATGCTGATATTAAGGAAATCGGCGGTTTGTTTAAAGAGCTTAAGCATACGGCGGGTGAAGATACAAAAACCTACGACAGAGCAGGTGTTAATGCCGAGAATACAGTAAGCCTTGAGATTAATCCTAATGAAGACCGGGCGGTAGAGTACAGCTTTAACAGCGGCAGTGATGAGGAAGGCTCTTCGAAAAAGGAAGAAAAGATTGAATTTGATATTTCTGACAGATTGGTAAACACGGTTGATCATAAAGCTTCTAAAGCTGTAACAGATAATGTAAATGCGGATTTAAATATTGAAACGACAGATAATGTTTCAGAAGATAATGAGCTTAGAATTCAGGTAATAGAGCGGATAGCTGATTATATGAATGCCTCATCGATATCTAAAAATGATACGTTGGAATTGATGCTTAATCCGGCAAGCTTAGGAAAGCTTATGATGCAGGTTAAACAGACGGCATCAGGGGTTGCGGTAAGCATACTATGTGAGGCGGAAAAGACCTATCATCTGTTAAAGGACAGGTCCGGTGAAATAGCGGGTATTTTAGCTAAAAAGCTGGAGGAGCCGGTAATGGTGAATGTTCATCCGGATAACAGACAGGATTATCTTAATCAGAATAACAAGGATAATTCAAAGGATGCTTTTTATGAGCAGCAGAGCAGACAGCAGGAGGAGAGACAAAACAGACGGGCGGCGGATGAAGCGACAAGCTTTTTGTCACGTTTACGTTTAGGAATTAATTAAAGGAGGTATGAAAATGCCGGATAATAGAGTGGATGCCGTTAGTAATCCTGCCAATACGGCGTTATTAAAGAACAGAAAGACAGTATTGTCTACTAACGCACAGATGAGCATGAGCGATTTTTATAAGATTATGGCGGCACAGCTTAAATATCAGGATCCCAGCAATCCTGCTAACAGCAGCGATATGCTTAATCAGATGACGCAGATGTCCATGATAAGCAGCATAGAAAATATGAATACCATGATAATGACATCTTATACCACCTCTATGATGGGCAAGGAAGTGACTATAGCCGTTAAGAAAAAGGATTCGGACAAGGTAGAAGAGGTGAAAGGCGTCGTAACGGGAATAAACCTTTCAGGCAGAGAAACCACCGTATGGGTGAACGGTACGGAATACAAGGCATCTCAGATAATGCAGATAGGAAAAACCGGTAATGAGAAGGAAGACAAGAAAAAGACTGAAAATAACGGAAATGCTGCGAATAATTCAGGCAGCACCGCGACACCTCCGATAACCGGAACACCTAATACCGGAAGTACGACAGGATCCGGAAATACGACGGGAAGTACGGGAACGACGAGTTCTTCAGCAAATACACCTTCTGCAATGACGAGTGTATCGGCGAGCAATGAAAATAATGCGACAGCTGAAGCTCTGACTGCATTAGATACAGATAATACTGCAGCTATAATAAATGCAAGCAGCGAGGATATAAATGTGGGCGAAAGATTAACACCTGTAAGCGCTACGTTAAGACATATTTCGGCTACAGGCACGGATGCTGAAAATGCTATGCCCCCTATGACTGTAATAGAAGAAAAGGGTGTAGAGGAAAAAACATTACCTAAATACAGTGAACAGGAGAACAGGAATAAAATAATCACTCCTGTAGGGTGAGGAGAAAAAATGGGAATTGAGATTAGAGGAAATTCCAAAATATCCGACATTTCAGCTTTAAGACTACAGAATCTGCAAGCAAGCAAAGGTGCGAATTTTACGGAAATCTTAAAAAACGGCATTGAAAAAATTGATGCCGATGCCATTAAAATTTCAAAACACGCATCATTGAGAATAGAACAACGAGGAATAGATCTTAGCGACAGCTTTGTAGAAAAACTCAAAAAGGCTGTAAAAGAGGCTGAAAATAAGGGAGCTAACGACATTGTTGTGATATCAGACAGAGGGGCTTTCATAGTGAATGTGCCTAACAGGACGGTAGTCACGGGGATTTCAGAAAATGAAATGAAAGAAAATATATTTACCAATATTGACGGAGCGGTGGTACTGTAGACCGGACCTTAGGGAAGTCTTATTGTCGGTGCGACTGACCGACAAAATACCACGTTCAATTAATTTTTATTATTGAAAGGAAGGAAATAACAGATGGTTAGATCAATGTATGCCGGAGTTGCCGGTCTTAGAACACATCAGGCTAAAATGGACGTAATCGGTAACAACGTGGCAAACGTAAACACATGGAGCTTTAAGTCCTATGCTACGAATATGACGGATGTTATGTACAGCACATCTGCGGCATCGACCGGAGGACAGACGGTGGAGGGCGGATATGGCGGCATGAACCCTACGCAGCTCGGATACGGTGCGAAGATTTCATCGGTAACTCCGGATCTTACAAAGGGAGCGCCGGCACCGAGTTCCAATACACTTGATAATATGATAGACGGATTGGGTTATTATATCACCGGTACTCTTAAAAAGAACGGCGGTATGGCTGTCAGTGATTATGAAACTGATATAAATAAGGGAGGATCCGTTTATAAGGTAAACACCGATGCGGCGGCTAATCCGAACGGTATAGATAATACATCATTCGAGTATTCGAGAGTGGGTTCTTTTTCTATAGATGATAACGGCTATCTGGTGGATAATCAAAGAAGATATATCTACGGTTTCAGATGTCATCAACAGGTAAATGTTCCGGCAGGCAAGGATCCTGAGCAGGCTACATTTAGAGACGGACTTAAGGAAAACGGCAGCGGAGACAAGGTTACATATTTAGATGACGGTGCTACACCATATGCTCATGCCAATTTAAAAGGAAGGCTTGAAGCTCTGTGTGTACCTATTGATCCTAAAGATCCCAATAAACAGCAGTACAAGATAGAAAGCTACAAGCTGGACGGAAACGGTACTCTTATAGGTATTCAGAAAACAACGGGAAAAGAAATCACTATCGGCAGAGTGGCTTTGGCTACCTTTGAGAACCCGCAGGGTCTTCAGAAGACCGTAGGCAGCTATTGGTCTTATTCAAACAACGGAAACGCCGGCAACTGCTTTATCGGAAAGCCGACTCCGTCTACAGGAGGAACACTTGTGGTAGGCTATCTTGAGATGTCAAATTCAGATGTGGCTAAGGAATTCAGTGACATGGTCACCACGCAGAGAGGTTATCAGGCGAACTCCAAGATCATAACTGTAACCGACGAAATGCTTGAAACACTGATAGGAATGAAGAGATAATCAAAGTCCTGTGTACCCGAAAGGGTACACAGGCATATGAAAGGATAATATGATTCGTTTAACTAGACTGAATGAAGAGGAATTTGTACTTAATTGCAGGCAAATAGAATATGTTGAGATGATACCTGAGACCAAGGTGGTAATGGCGAACGGGAAATTTCATCTGGTTCAAGAGGATACTGATACTGTAATTGACAGAATAGTGCATTATTATGCACAGATAAACAGTGCAATGCCTAAAGTAATACAAAATAAGCCTACAAAGAAAAAGAGAGAAAAAAATGAAGAATAAATTTGAAAGCATGATAGTTCAGACACTATTTTATATATAAATTATTTAGACTAAATTATATTTAGACTTTTGGAGGACAGAACATGGACATTTCTACATTTCTTGGTATAGTTTTATCATTTGCCGTAATGGTATTCGGTATAATTTTTACCATCGGAGCAGACGGTGTTTCAATCGATTTTGCGGCACTCGGAAACTTTATCGACATTTCATCAATTATCATCGTTGTTATCGGTACAAACACATGTATTATATCCGCATTTCCCTTTTCACATATTAAAAATATGATGAAGCATGTTATTATATGTACCAAAGGAAATAAGTTTAATCCGGCTCCTGCCATAGATCAGATGGAGGAGTTGGCGCAGCTGGCAAGAAAAAGCGGATTGCTTGCTCTTGAAGAAAAAGCGGAGGGCATAGAGGATCCATTTTTTAAACAGGCTATTATGATGGTTGTAGATGGTACGGATCCCGAAAAAACCAGACAGATGCTTGAGGCTCAGGTCGATGAAATGGCGGCAAGGCATGATGCCGGAGGGGCCATATGGGCGGCAGGAGCAGCTTATGCACCGGGTTTCGGTATGATAGGAACCCTTGTTGGACTTGTAAACATGCTTAAGGGGCTTGACTTCAGTGACTCGAATGCCGCTTCATCATTAGGAAAGAATATGGCGGTGGCTCTTATTACCACATTTTACGGTTCATTGATGTCAAATGCTATTTATTTGCCGATAGCTAAAAAGCTTTCTATCAGAAATGATGAGGAAATCTTGTATAGAATGATAATAATAGAGGGTGTTTTATCCATACAATCAGGAGATAACCCGAAGTTCTTAAGAGAAAAACTGTTGTCATTATTGTCACAAAAGCAAAAGGATAAGCTGCTTGCAGCCGGAAGATCAGGCGGCGGCGGTGATGAATAAGGGTAGGTGAATAGCTTATGAAAAGACGATCAGGAGGCGGAGGCGGAGGCGAAGGCTCATGGCTTAATACCTATGCCGACATGGTTACGCTGTTGCTTTGTTTCTTCGTTTTGCTGTATGCGATATCAAGTGCGGATCAGATCAAATGGGAAATATTGGTAAAGAGTTTAAACCCTAATTATGCAAAAACTGTCAGTCAGATAGTCACGGATGTTACTGCACAGGACGGGGATTTTGATATAAAGGGCTCTATGGAAAAACCCGCAGAGAACACCATACAAAACTTTGACGATTTGTATTATACCTTAGTTGAGGCTGCCGCCAATATGGGCTTAAACAAAGATGATGTGCAGATTCAAAAAAGCAACGACAGTGCGGACAGCAGTTCAAAATCGGCAGCACAGGGTGCCGTCGGAGCGAATGCTACGTTTATCACATTCCAGGACAGAGTATTCTTTAGAGGAGACGACTCGGCACTGACAGATAATGGTAAAAAAGTATTAAAGCAGTTTTCAAAGATACTCGGACAGGCGAGTAATCTAATCGGAGAAGTTGATGTGCTTGGACATACATCTCAAGGAGATCCTAAAAGGCCCAACAATATAAGAACGGACTTTACATTGTCGGCTCTGCGTTCTATGGAGGTAATTGTGTATCTTGCCCAGCAAAAGGATTTGGATGCAAATAAATTCGTGGGACAGTTCTTCGGACAGCATAAGTCGGTTGCAAAGTATGATACCGCCGAAAATCGAAGTAAGAATAGAAGAGTGGAAATTCTTATATTAAAGAAAGGCAGCGATTTGGATACCATTCTTGACAAATATTATGAAAAGTTTTATAGGGATGATATCAGAAACAATGATTTTAAGCTGCCGAAAGTCGAAAAAAAGACGGAAAAGAAAAAAGAGGCGGATAATGTTTCCGGAGATGTTACAGGTACTGGCGAGACTCAGGCGGGAACGGATGCAGCAACAGGCAATACTGCAGAGGACACAAGTCAAAGCACATCGGGTACACCTACGGACAACTCATCGCAGGATGAAGCGAAACCTGATGATGGAACAAAAAAAGAAAATTAACTGAAATTCTGTCTGAAGATAGATAAAATGTAGTTTTCTGAGAATTTATGTTAATATAAAATAAATAATAATTGTTAAATATATTGAAATATTATTGAAAATATATTACAATGAAATTTACTACAGTAGATATTTGGGAGGATATTGATGGCAGAGGTATTATCTCAAAGTCAGATTGATGCTCTGCTCAACTCACTGTCAGGTGGTGATGAACCTGAAACAAGTGCAGGAAACAGCGCACCTGAGACAAGTGCAGCGGCAGGAACGACACCGATTGAAGACTTTGAAAAGACTAAAAAAGATAAGAAATACGATTTCTACGCCCCAAAGAAGTTTACAAAGGATAGATTAAAGTTATTAAAGAGCATTTTTGATAACTATTCCAGAATAGCTTCGTCACAGATGAACAGTTTGTATAGAGTAAGTTCCGAAGTCGAGGTATTGACGGCAGAGGAACAAAGATACTATGAGTTCAGCAATGCATTGGGAGAAACGGATGTTATTACACTTATAAACACCACGCTCCCCGATTATTCAAAGAACCCTCCGATAATATTGCATATAAGTCCATCAATAGCTTTAAGTATGATTGATAGAATGCTTGGAGGAAACGGAATCAATCTTCCTGATAACATTACAAGCTATACTTATACGGATATTGAGCTTGTGCTTTACAGGAGAGTAGTTAAGTATCTTATTCCGATCCTGAAGGATACATGGGCGGGACATATAAGGATAGGCTTTGAATTTGACAGAGTCGAAGAAAATCCCAGTATGTTTTCAGGGGTGAGTGTAGATGAAACCATAATAATAATTGTACTTAATGTAGATATGGGAAATAATATTAACGGGCAGATTACGCTATGCTTTCCCGGCGGTTTGTTAAGCAGTATATTTAGTATTATGGACAAAAACAAGATGGTATCATTGGATAATGAGGATAATAAAAAGGATATCACAAGAGCTGAGATAATGGACAGCATAAGGGAGAGTGTTTTGAATGTAAGTGCACGGCTCGGTCAGGTGGAGATCAATTTATCCGATATATACAGTCTTCAAGAGGGAGACATAATCAATTTGTTTAAACCAAAGGATTCTCTTGTTGATGTTTACGTGGATCAGCAACATTGGTTTGCGGGTAAACTGGGAGTAATGAATAAAAATCTTGCGGTTGAGATAGATAAGGTCTTGGTAAAGGATAATATATTAAAAGACCTGATGGGTATTGGTTAATAAAATAATACATTAAATTATTTTTTAAGGAAAGGTAGAGTATTTATTATGGCAAAAATTATGTTGGTTGATGATGCGGCTTTTATGAGGATGATGGAGAAAGACACTCTTGTAAAAAATGGTTACACAGATATCATAGAGGCTGAAGATGGGGCTATAGCTGTAGAATTATACGACAAAGAGAAGCCGGATCTTGTAATCTTAGATATCACTATGCCAAATATGGATGGATTGGAAGCTCTAAAAACTATAAAGGGAAAGGATCCGTCAGCTACAGTAGTTATGTGTTCAGCGATGGGACAGGAAAGCATGGTAATAGATGCTATCAAATCGGGAGCAAAGGATTTTATAGTAAAGCCATTTAAACCGGATAGATTATTAAAAACTGTAACCAGCATACTTGGATAATAAGGAGTGGCTTATGGCATTTTTAAGTTCATTTAATATCAGCGGTTCCGGTATGACCGCGGAGCGTTTCAGACTTGATGTTGTGTCTGAAAATATAGCCAACGTGCATACAACCAGAACTCCTGATAATAAAGGTCCGTATAGAAGAAAATTAACCGTTTTCCAGGAAAAAACCTATGGAAATTCATTCAGAGGTGTGTTGGAAACTGCGGCAAATCGTAGAATAACGGCAGAAAAGAAACCTTATCTCGGAGTTAGGGTAACGCAGGTAATAGAGGATCAGACTGAGCTTACACCCAGTTATGACCCTACACACCCTGATGCTGATGCAGAAGGATATGTAATGCTTCCTAATGTTGATTTGATTAAGGAAACGGTTGATGCTATGTCTGCTACACGGGCTTATGAGGCAAATGTAACTGCCTTTAACGCAATGAAGAGTATGGCGCAAAAAGCAATGGAGATTGGACAGTAAACTTTATTTAAAGGAGATTGTAATTCGTTATGGGTACGGTAACATTTAGTGAGTTAGAATTAAGCGCCATAGGCGAAATAATGAATATAAGTCTTGGGGCTTCAGCTACTGCAATATCTAATATGCTTGATACCAAGGTGGATATCACTACACCCAAGGTTGCAATTCTGCCTACCAGTCAATTTGATTTTAGTATAATAGATCCTGCTGTTTGTGCTGAAATATCATATAGAGTCGGCTTGGACGGTAAAAACGGTCTTCTGCTTAAGATGGATGATGTGAGAGTGATAGTCGAAATGCTGATGCATTCCGATATTCCGGCAGAGGGGTTTGAGCTGTCTGAATTATATATGAGTGCCATTTGCGAGGTCATGAATCAGATGATGGGTTCTTCAGCTACGGCACTTTCAGAATTTTTAGATAAAACAGTGGATATCAGTACGCCTAATGCTTATGTGATAACTGATCAGGAGGAATTCAAAAGGAACTATTTTGGTGAGGATGATCAAATAGTTTCGGTTAGTTTTACACTTAAAATTGGTGACAAGCTTGAAAGTGAATTCATAAACATAATGAGAATTCCTTTGGTTAAGGAATTGATAAAGGCATTTATTCCTGAGGGAGCGGAAGATGATTCATTCGACATTTCTAAACCGGCGGCAAAACCGCAGGTTGCATCGAAGAAATCTCCTAAGGAGGAATCGTCAGGCTCTGAGGCAATGTCACAGGCAGAAATTGAGAGCTTGCTTAATGGCGGCGTAGTTTCAAATGATGATGATCGTGCAGTTGCAGCAGATGCTTCTGAACCTCAGGAACAGTCTGAAATGCCGGCGGCAATGTCTGACTCTATACCGACATCGGCAGCGTCTATGCCGCAGGGTATGCCTATGGCGCCTGCAGGGGATATGCAGATGCAGCAAATGATGGCTCAGATGCAGCAGATGCAGCAAATGATGGCTAAAATGCAGCGGGCAGGAACGGCTAATGTCTCTATGGGTGGAAGAATGGTAAATACTCACCCTATTCCGACTAAGGCTTCGGGTCAAATGGTGAAAGGTGAAGAACAGATGGAAAATAAAGAGTTGGTTATGGGAGTACCTCTTGAGCTGTCAGTGGAGATAGGCAGAACCAGAAAAACTGTAAGAGAGATATTGGAATTAACCAAGGGATCACTTGTAGTGCTGGACAAATTGGCAGGAGAACAGGTAGATTTGTTTGTTAACGGACAATGTATCGCTAAGGGCGATGTTGTGGTAGTGGAAGATAACTTCGGTATAAGAGTTACAGAGATTGTAAATAGGAATGATGTTACTATATAGTTTGACAGGAAATTCCGATTGGGGGTTGATAAAATCCTATCTTCTCGGGATATTGTTAATATTGGCAATATTTTATATAGTAATTTTATTCCTGAAAACATACAAAAAAGGAATTTTGTTTAAACGCGGCGGGCATCTGAAGGTGATAGAGACCCTGCCGCTTTCAAAAGATAATATTTTATATATTATTAAGATTAATGATGAATATCTTTTAATAGGCAGCTCGGCTAAAAATATTAATATATTAAAAAGCCTGGAGCAAAGTGAATTTGAAGATTTAGAGGTAAGTAATGAGACGAGAGATTTAAGCTTTAAAGATGGTTTTAAGAAATTTCTCCGTCAAAATTATGATAGAGGTGATAAATGACTCCGACAAACGGTATTTTGGAACAGCCGCTGATAAATGTAAATGCTAACAGAGTACCTACTCTTGAGCTGATACTTATGCTTACCTTGATAGGATTGCTGCCCACATTTCTTGTGATGATGACCTCATTTACCAGAATAATTATTATTTTGGGTTTTTTGAGAAATGCAATGGGAATTCAACAAACGCCCCCCAATATAGTGTTGGCGGGTATTTCAATTTTTTTGACGCTTTTTATTATGCAGCCGGTAATCAGTGAGGTGAATACGGTAGCCTATCAGCCTTATGTGCGGCAAGAAATTTCTATGCAGGAATGTTTTGAAAAAGGAGCGGTGCCTTTCAAGACTTTTATGATAAAAAATACTGAGAAAACTGCATTAAAGCTGTTTACAGATGCCTCCAAAACGGAGGTTCCGAAGGACAAGACGCAGCTGTCGCTTTCTCTTATAGTACCGGCTTTTTTGATGACTGAATTAAAAAGGGCTTTTATGGCGGGTTTCCTGTTATATCTGCCATTTATGCTTATTGATATAGTGGTTTCAAGTATTCTTATGTCAATGGGTATGATGATGTTGCCTCCGGCTATGATATCATTGCCGTTCAAGCTGTTATTATTTGTTGTTATGGATGGTTGGCATCTGTTGTTTCAATCATTATTGCTGTCGGGCTATCAGTAGACATGAATAATTAAACCCTTAGTTTTGCAGTATAGAATTAGGAGGTATTTATGTTAGAATTAAGTGAAGTGGGATCTTTAATGAGCGATGTTTTCATTATATCCCTAAAGCTTGCCGGACCATGTCTTATCATAAGTATGATAGTGGGTATGACTATTTCCATTTTTCAGGCGGCTACTCAGGTACATGAGCAGACTCTCACATTTGTGCCTAAGCTTATAGCTATAGGAATAGTTTTGGTGCTTACTTCAGGACATACGATGCAGGTACTGATAGATTTTTCGATTAGAATATTCTCGTATTTATAATAGCCTATGGGAGATATATTAGATGCAGGTACATTTTTATTAATAAGCCTTATTTTTGCGAGAACGATAGGTTTTGTGTTGTTGAATCCCGTATTTGGCAGAATGAGCATTCCGAATCTCGTGAAGGTTGTTATAGCGATGGCGTTAATGCTGGCTTTGTATCCTTCAGCAAGGCTTTCCGATAATGTGACTGCAACAGACAGCATAGGATTTGCGTTGCTTATACTGAAGGAATTTGCAGTGGGCTACGTGATGGGCTTTGTGATGAGACTGTATGAATTTATAGTGGTTTATGCCGGCGGTGTGATTGATTATGAGATGGGTCTTTCGATGTCCGCCATTTATGATATGCAGCACGGTCAGCAGATTCCGCTTAGCGGTAACCTGATACAGGTTTTTTATTATCTTATATTCTTTGCGGTTGACGGGCATCTGTCAATAATCAGGATTTTATATGATTTTTCCGCTATAAACGGATATGGAGCCTTAAGCTTCGGCAACAATATTTGGGAGGCGGTTATTGATTTATTTTTATCCTGTGTGGTTATGGCTGTGAAGTTTGCAATGCCTATGATAGTTTTACAGCTTTTAACGGAAATAGCGGAGGGAATTTTGATGAAGGTCATTCCCTCAATAAATGTTTTTGTAATAAATCTGCAAATGAAAATAGTGATAGGTCTTTTAATACTTTGTTTTTTGACCTCTCCGATATTTGAATATTTGAAAAATTTAGTTACCGGTCTTCCGGAGGACTTGATAAAAATACTCAGGTTGTTTGCAGTATAGAAGTTTTTATAAGGTGGTGAGGAAGTCTTGCCTGAAAGCTCCGGACAGGAAAAAACAGAAAAAGCGACACCGAAAAAACGAAAAGACGCCAGAAAAAAGGGAAATGTTTTTCAAAGCAGAGATTTGATAGCTATAGTATCTATTGTAGCAAGCTTTTACGGGATTAGGATTTTTTCAGGCGGAATTGTTAATTATATGTATAAGTGTATGCGCAGCTACATATATTTGGCGGCGGTGCAATATGAATTTAATGCGAATATTCTTGAAAAATGTTTAAAGGACGTAATACAATATGTTCTGCTTGCCACGGGGCCTATTCTTCTCATAGCTGTAATGTCATCCGTGATATCGGCGGGAGCGCAGACCAGGTTTAATTTTTCCTCGGAGGTGCTGAAGCCTGATTTTAAGAAACTCAATCCGATAAGCGGATTAAAAAAAATGTTCGCATTAAAAAATTTGATTGAATTAGTTAAAAATCTAATAAAGGTTATTTTATTAGTTTATATATCCTATGATATTATTATTCATCAGTTGAGCGATGTAATTTTGACAATGAGTATAGATATAAAGTCTTCAGCGGAATATCTTTTCAACACGGTAATTGTCTTAGTAAACAAGATAGCGATAGCTTTTTTTGCAATATCTTTAATGGATTATCTCTATCAAAGATGGGACTATGAAAAACAACTGATGATGACTAAACAGGAGATAAAGGAGGAATTTAAGCAAACTGAGGGAAATCCTGAAATAAAAGGGAGAATAAGAGAGCTGCAGAGAAAAAAGGCAAGGCAGAGAATGATGCAGTCTGTACCCGATGCCGACTTGGTAATAAAAAATCCTACGCATTATGCGGTGGCTTTAAAATACGACATTAATTCCGATTTGGCACCGATTGTAATTGCCAAGGGGGCGGACAGTCTTGCACTTAGAATAATAGATGTAGCTACGGATAACGGAGTTTATGTGGTGGAGAATAAACCGCTTGCTCGAGGACTTTATAAGGATTGTAACATAGGCAGGCCGATTACGCCTGAATATTATGCTTTGGTCGCAGATTTATTGGTTTATGTATATAAACTGAAGAATAAATTGCCTGATGTTTAGAAAATTGGAGTATGGGTTGGGATAATACATGAAAAACATTACAAATAATATAGTGGCTATAATGGTCGTTGTCATAGTATTACTGCTGATAATTCCCATTTCGCCGGTATTAGTAGATATATTTATTATATTGAACATTTCTATATCAATGATTATATTATTGATAACTATGAATATCAGAGGACCTCTGGAATTTTCGATATTTCCGTCCTTATTGCTGATAACTACTCTTTTTAGAATAGCAATAAATGTGAGCACTACAAGGAATATCTTAGGAAGAGGAGGAAATTCAGGGGGAGTAATTAAATCAATCGGGGATTTCGTTCTTGGCGGAAATCTGGTAGTAGGTTTTGTAATCTTCGTCATTATTGTAATGGTGCAGTTTATAGTTATCACAAAAGGAGCGGAAAGAGTGGCTGAGGTGGCAGCCAGATTTACGCTTGATGCAATGCCTGGAAAACAGATGGCAATAGATGCAGATTTATCTGCCGGACTTATAGATGAACAGCAGGCGAAGGAACGTCGCTCTAAAATACAAAGAGAGGCAGACTTTTACGGTGCTATGGACGGTGCTACCAAGATAGTAAAGGGTGATGCTATAATGTCCATTATCATAACGCTCGTAAACTTTATCGGCGGTATGATAATAGGTGTTGTTATCGGAAAATTGGCGGTTGCGGATTCACTGCATATCTATGCTTTATCTACTGTAGGTGACGGTTTAGCATCTCAGTTACCGTCTCTTATGATATCCACAGCTACAGGTATGATAGTCACAAGATCCGTATCCGAAGGAAGTCTTAATGATGATGTTTCAAGACAATTTACGGTTCAGCCGCACGCATTTTTGATTACCGGTATTTTAATGGCTCTTGTAAGCTTTATGCCGGGAATGCCTAAGATACAGTTTTTTGTGGTTTCTGCCGCAATGGTAGTTTCCGGAATTATTATGAGCCGTAAGATTACCGAAGCCGGCTTAGGACAGGATATGATGCCGCTTATGGACGGGGCGCCGGGCGTCGCTCTGAAACAGGGAGCTCCGCAGATAGCTGATGATGTAACAGATGAGGGATATTTTAGAGATGTAAACAATATCTACTCTTTAATAAGCGTAGAGCCTATAGAAATGGAATTTGGCTACAGTCTTATACCGCTGGTTGATGAAAACAGCGGCGGAAAGATGATAAACAGAATTGTTATATTCAGAAGACAATATGCTCAGGATATGGGATTTGTGGTACCCTCTGTAAGACTTAGAGATTCGGCTACATTAAATACCAATCAATATGTGATTAAGATAAAGGGAGAAGAAATAGCATCGGGAGAGATACTGGTAGATTATATGCTGGCACTTGAACCGGCAAATCCTGCTGGAACGCTCGACGGAATAGAAACTATAGAACCTGCTTACGGCATTCCGAGTAAATGGATAACGGCGGATAAAAAGGAATTGGCTGAGATTTACGGATACACCGTAATTGATCCGCTTTCCGTAATGATAATGCATTTGTCGGAAACCATTAAAAAGCATTCCTATGAGCTTCTTACCCGTTCAGAGATCATGCAGCTGCTTGAGAATGTCAAAAAGAGCTTGCCTGATTTGGTAAATGAGGTATTTCCTAATATTATCAATTATTCTACCTTTCAAAAAATATTGGTTGCCCTGTTAAAAGAGGGAATACCAATAAAGGATATGGAAACTATTTTAGAAAGTGTTGCGGACAGTGCCTCTTCTGCAAAGGATATTGATGGAGTAATAGAAAATATCAGAATAGCATTAAAACGTACAATTACAAGAAAGTTCAGTGATGACGGACAGATGAGGGTGCTTACGCTTGATGCGGAGCTTGAAAAGGCAATTGTAACCAGCCTTACAAAGGGCGATGACGGCTATTATATGGCTTTAAATCCCGATATAGTTCAAAGCATTGTAGAACAGTTTACCTCTCATTTATCGAAATTTACAGCTATGTCGCAGACTCCTACCGTTTTAACCAGTCAGGTGGTGAGAACACATTTGTACAAGCTGCTTGATCAATTCTTTCCGGGTGTCACGGTTCTGTCATTTAACGAGATAGCAAACAATGTGAGTATACAGTCTATAGGTAATATTACCTTTGCTCAGGGAAATGATGGGTGATAATACATGATAAACGGTTTTGAGAATATTACTACAGAAGAGCTTTTGTTGCAATATAGTAAGACTAAGAGACATGATATAAAGTGTGAGCTGGTAACAAGATACATACCTGTTATCAGAAGCGTCGCGATTCAGATGCGAAATGTATTTATGAGTTTTGCGGAGGTTGACGATATAATAAACGAGGGGGTTCTCACACTGATGTCGGCTGTAGATAGATTTGATCCTACTCTTGATATAAAATTTGATACCTATATTTCAAAAAGAATTAGAGGAATGATAGTAGATTTAGCAAGAAAGCAGGACTGGATACCGAGAAATGTGAGAAAAAGAGCAAAAACTATTGATAACATTACATCACAGTTGTATAATGAAAAGGGCAGTATGCCGGATGAAAGCGAAATAGCGGAGAAGGCCGGCATCACTGTAGAACAATATAGAGAATATACAAAACAGCAAAGTATATTCAATATTTTATCTCTTGATACCCTTATGGAAGAAACGGAAAACGCTCAATCCATGCAGATAGAGTCGAAGGATATAAGTGCAGTGCCTGAAACGGTATCTTTGAGATATGAAATGAAAGAAATGCTTAAAAAGGCTGTGGATAAGCTCAAGCCTAACGAGCAGACAATTATTTCTTTATATTATGTGGAAGAGTTGAGTATGAAGGATATTGCAAATTTACTTAATTTGAGTGAACCGAGAATATCACAGATTCACTCTAAAGCATTAAAAAAGCTTAGAGAAAACATGAAAAGCTATATGGAACAGAATTGAGAGGAAAAGCTTATGCAACAAGGAATGTACAATCTGACATCACAGATGATATCAGGACAAAGGAACTTAAATGTCATAGGACATAATATGACCAATATTTCTACACCGGGACACAGATCCGACAGGTTGGTCATGACATCATTTAGAGAAGAAATGATGGTAAGGACGGGAAATGTGGACAAAAAGCATGATGTTCCCATCGGAAATTTTTATATGGCAACTACTATGGATGAAGCAATTACTTATTTTGGTGAAAAGGGTGTATTTGACAATACAGGAATGCCGCTTGATTTCGCTTTGGTAAGTGACGGCTTTTTTGCGATTAGAGATGAAAATTCGACAAGATACACAAGGAACGGTTCTTTTATAATAGATGATGACGGATATTTGGCTCTGCCGAGCGTAGGCAGGGTACTTGATAATGCCGGAGAGGAAATATTACTTAACACCGATGACATTACATCGGACAGTCAGGGGAATATATATAATAAGGATACCGGAGAAAGACTTGCGACTATAGGCGTTTATAACTTTGATGATTATCATGCGGCATTAAGAAAGGACAATACGGGATTATTCGTATTAAATGACGGACAAGTCGCCAACAACGTGGAGCAGCCTGAGATGCTTTGGCAGCATGTTGAGCTTTCAAATACAAATATGGCTGATGAAATGGTGAAGATGATTACCACGGAGCGCGGAATACAGGCGAGTGCTCAGATACTTAAAATGTATGACGGCTTGACGGCAAGAATGACAAATGATTTAGGAAGACTATCATAAAATGATATTTTGTGAGGAGATAATATGAACAGTTCGATTTTAACCGGAGCTACGGGAGCAATTGCGCAGCAAAAGAAAATGGATATAATTGCTAATAATCTTGCCGCTGTAAACAGTGCAGGATATAAACCCAAGATAGCATGCTTTGCAGAGCTTATGCAATATAATATGCACAATCAGGAGCCTGTTACAAATGCAAGACAGGCTTTAGTGGGTGTAAAGGTTGAAAAGGATGATACCAACTTTGCACCGGCGGGACTTGCCGCAACGGAGTCTCAGCTTGATTTTGCAATTATGGGAGACGGGTTCTTTAGGCTCAGAAATCCGTCGACGCAGGAGATAAGCTATACAAGATACGGTCATTTTATTATGTCGGAGGATGATTCGAGAAACAATGAATTTTTCCTGATAACCGACCAGGGCAGAAGAGTTCTTAATGCTGATGGAGAAGATATAAGAGTGACTCTTACAAAGGATGGTAGATATGAGTTGTCTACAGATATCGGAGTTTACAGATTTGCTCAAAAAAACGGTATGCTAAGTGTCGGAAGAAATGAGTTTGTTCCGGTAGCGAAGAACGGGGAGCCTTATCTTACTACTGAAAGCAAGGCGGTATCCGGATATTTAGAGCAGTCGGGAACAGATACATCGTATGAATTTACAAAAATGGTGGAGGCTCAAAGAGCCTACAGCTTTGCGATAAAGCTCATTACTACCTCCGACGAGGTAATACAAACCGTTAACCAGTTGAGAAACTGATATATTTTATAGCAAAATTTGGGAGGTGTTTTTTTTGGCATTAAAAAAGTTTGATGACTTAAGTGCGCTGGAATTGGATGTAATGAAGGAAATAGGAAGTATAGGGACTGCGAGTGCTGCAACTGCCCTATCGGGAATATTAAGTAAAGAGATAAGAATGACCATACCTGAGGTGTTTATCTTAGGTTATGATCCGTCTATAAGGAAACTCGGAGATCCTGAAGAAATCGTATCGGCGGTTCTTGTTCATATGTCCGGAGATATGAAAGGCTGTATGCTGTTTGTTATCAAAAAACCGTTAATTGATGAGTTTACCACCTCGTTGTTGAACGAAAAGCTTGATGATTTGTCACAATTAGGTGATATGGAGATATCTGCATTAAATGAAATAGGAAATATTATGATATCATCTTATATTAATGCAATGTCCGGACTGATCGGAGTGAGTATTGATTTATCAGTTCCGGCTATTGCAGTAAATATGTTGGGCGGAATATTAAGCGTACCGATTGCCGAATTTGGTTATACAACAGATAAGTTGATGATGATCAGCGGGCACTTTGTAATTGACAGTCAGCAGTACGACAGTAATATTTTGATGTTGCCCGAAATCGATTCACTTAATTTCTTATTGAGAAAGTTAGGGATAATGAATGAGTAAAAGTTTAACAGTTGGTATTGGAGATATGAAAATTGCAAGGGGCGAGGGCTTGATTATTACTTATGCCTTGGGCTCATGCATTGGAATAAGTTTATATGATCCGAATATTCGACTAGCCGCTTTGTTACATATTATGTTGCCCGAGATGAAGGGCGGAAACGATTCGAATATTTATAAGTTTGCGGACAGCGGATTGAAGGAAACACTTAGAAAATTCACCACCTTCGGTGGAGTAAAAAGCAGAACTGTTTGTAAGATAGCCGGAGGAGCACAGATGTTTCAATCAGGAACAGTTAGCAGTATAGGAAACATTGGAGACAGAAATGCTGCCAGTGTAAGGGATATACTTGCAGCCGAGGGAGTTAGAATACATAAAGCGGACGTGGGAGCAAATTATGCCAGAACAATGTCTATAGATGCAGCTACGGGAGAGGTATTAATAAAATCCTTTGGTAGACCTGTATTAGTATTATAAATAAAAGCTCATAAAGGAGATTAGTTTATGAAAACCGATATATTATTAGAGTCAGGAACAAATGAAATAGAAATTATGCAATTTACTATCAAAGGAGAGCTGTATGGAATTAATGTGGCAAAGGTAAAGGAAATAATGATGTCACAGAAAGTAAAGCCTATACCTCATTCTAATCGTTATATAGAGGGTATTTATAAGCCTAGAGATGAAATAATGACAGTAATTGACTTGACCGATTATCTGAAGGGAGAGCCTACTGTAAGAGACGGCAGAGATATTTTCATAATTACAAGCTTTAATCAGATAAATGTAGCTTTCCATGTTGAAACGGTTCAATTTATCAGCAGAATTTCCTGGCAGGATATTCAAAAGGCTGATAATACCGTTAATAACGGCAGAGAGGGTGTGGCTACAGGAATTGCTCAATGCAACGGTCAGCTGGTTACAATCCTGGACTTCGAAAAGATAGTAGCGGAAATTGCGCCGTCCACAGGCATAAACATATCCGATGTCGATGCTTTGGGGGCAAGATCCATTATAGAATGTCCGATAGTTATAGCGGAAGATTCCGCACTCCTGGCTGAAATGATTAAACAATCTCTTGACAAGGCGGGCTTTACAAATCTTAAATTCTTTGTAAACGGTCTTGAGGCATTTGAGTATCTTGACAGTATTCCGCAGTCTGAAATAGCGGAAAAGGTAAATCTTTTGATTACGGATATTGAAATGCCGCAGATGGACGGACATAGACTTACAAAGCTTGTAAAAGAGAATTCAAAGTTAAAAAATATTCCCGTCATTATCTTCTCCTCATTGATAAACGAAGAGATGAGAATGAAGGGAGAGGCTTTAGGAGCCGATGCACAGCTTTCAAAGCCTGAAATAGGTGAATTGATCAAAATAATAGATGGATTGTTATCGAGGTGATTAAATGAACAAATACATAATCAAACAGTTGATTAAAGAAAAGAACAGCAATAAAATATTTGGTTATGAGCTTTTATTTGAGTCTAACGACGACAGCTTGTATAATTCGGACAGTTCAGCTGCCGATGCCGTTGCAAATTTTTTATTACAAAATAACAGTGCCATTTTTGATGGAAGATTGACCTTTATCACCTTAACTCCCACTTTGTTGTTCAGAAATACTCCTAAGATGTTTGATAAGGATCACACGGTAATACAGATAGGTATGAATGTGATTATTCATCCTTTGGCGGAGAGCTTTGTGAAGAGATACAAGGATAGCGGATATGCATTTGCCATTGATGATTTTCAGTTTTCTCCTAAATGCTTCAGCATGCTTGAATATGCGGATTATGTGAAGATTAATTTTGGCAGTGATAAAGAGCTGAAATCCGAGAACAATATCAAAAATATAATTGATATGGCACACGGTTTTGATAAAAAGGTGATTGCTACCAATATTGATAATGAAGAAATTGCCAAATATGCTAAAGAGTTTGATTTCGACTATTTGCAGGGAAGCTTTGTGGGAGATAACTTTATTAAAAAAGTCGGCAAAGTGGAATATATGCAGAGCAGTTTCTTCTCTTTAATAGTTGCCATTTCAAGAGATGAAGTGGATCTTGACGAGGTGGAAACGATAATCAGCAGAGATGCGGGTCTTTCTTATTCACTATTAAAAATGGCAAATTCAATGCATTTCGGTCTTAGAAAAAGGACTAATTCCATAAGAAATGCCTTGGTTACAATAGGTATGCAGCAGCTGAAGCAGTGGATTTATCTGTTGAGCTTTACCAATGATGACGGAAATATGAATGATGATTCCGAGGAGCTGCTTAAGCTTTCATTTACCAGAGCGAGCTTTGCACAGAGATTGCAGAAGTATATAAAAGTATTTGAGCTTACAGGTCCTGAATGTTATATGATGGGTATGTTCTCCACGCTGAAGTATATGATGGATGCTCCTATGAGTGAAATCCTGGAAGAGCTTGATATTGACGAGAGAATAGCCGGAGCTCTTTTGGAATATGCAGGAGAGGCGGGAAGTCTTTTAAAGCTGATTATTTCTTACGAAAAAGCCGATTGGAAAAACGTTAAAGCTATGGCTAAGGAGCTTGCTCTGCCCAATGGAGTTATTTCTCAATGCTATATGGACTGCGTTGAAGAGGTAAATGAGATTTGGAAAAGCTTAACATCATCGAATATGGAAGATGATGAAGATGAGGATATATCTGAAGATATTGATAAAATAGAAGCAAAACCTGAGAAAAAGCCCAGAAAAACTACCAAAAAGGCAACTAAGGCAAGCAGTAAAAAAGCAAGTGCGGAAGAATAATGTTTAGTTGTTTATACAACGGACAATATGAGAGATATGTGTTAATATTAAGGAACTGAGATATTCAGTAAAGTCAAATAACATGACGTGTTTTTATCTATACTGCAAGCGTGATTGAAAGCGGTAAAGTATAGCATATCATTAAAATAACCGTATTAACATATGATTGAGAGCTTAAAAAGGAGAATATTATGAGAGTATTAAAATGTAAAGAAAGTGGCACAATTATTGAAGTGATATCCGGAAGTGAAACGGACGAGATTACATGCTGTGGAAATCCGATGAAAGAATTGAAGGCTAATTCTACCGATGCCGCCGGAGAGAAACATGTTCCGGTTATAAAGGTAGACGGAAGAAATGTGGAGGTGACAGTGGGCAGCGTGGAGCATCCGATGCTTGAGGAGCATTATATCACCTTTATTCAGATTGTGACAAAGAAGGGTATGCAAAGACAAAATTTAATACCGGGATCTGCACCTAAGGCGGTGTTTACACTGGCTGAGGGAGATGAGCTTGTTGCGGCTTATGAGTATTGCAATCTGCACGGACTGTGGAAGATTGATGCATAATTTGTCTTTATAAAAATTAATATTGAGTAGGATTTTAAAAGCCGGACTGCATTTGAGCTCCGGCTTTTTGTATATTTTAATTTATTTTAGATTAAAAACAACAGGAGAAGAAATGGATTTTAAGATACATAGTGAATATAAGCCTACCGGAGATCAGCCGCAGGCTATAAAAAAACTGGTGGAGGGTTTTAGGAGCGGTTGTAGATTTCAAACGCTTCTTGGAGTGACCGGCTCCGGAAAAACCTTTACTATGGCAAATATAATAGAGCAGATGAAAAAACCTACATTGATAATCGCTCATAACAAAACCCTGGCGGCACAGCTTTACGGAGAGTTCAAAGAATTTTTTCCCGAAAATGCGGTTGAATATTTTGTCTCCTACTATGACTATTACCAGCCGGAGGCATATGTAGCAAGCTCTGATACCTATATAGCTAAGGATTCGTCCGTGAATGACGAGATAGACAGGCTGCGACTGTCAGCCACAATGTCACTTATAGAAAGGAAAGACGTAATTATAATATCCAGCGTTTCGTGTATCTACGGTTTAGGCAGCCCCGTAAATTTTGCTAAAATGGTCATTTCGTTAAGGCAGGGACAGACTATAGACAGAGACGAAGTTATTCACAGGCTGATAGACATTCATTACGACAGAAATGATATGGACTTTAAGCGCGGTACGTTCAGGGTGCGTGGAGATGTACTTGAGATAATAACCGCCGCCATGTATGAGGAGGCATATAGGATAGAGTTTTTCGGTGATGAAATAGACAGAATAAGCAGCATTGAAGTGCTTACAGGAGCGGTAAAAAATGATTTGGAGCACATAGCTGTTTTTCCGGCATCGCACTATGTGGTTCCGCCAGATAAAATAGAGGGAGCCTGTAGACAGATAGAAAGTGAGCTTAAGGATAGGATAGCCTATTTTAAGGCAAATGATAAGCTGCTTGAGGCGCAAAGGATTGAAGAGCGTACACGCTTCGATATAGAGATGCTCAGAGAAACGGGATTTTGTTCGGGAATAGAAAATTATTCAAGGTTTTTAGAGGGTAGAGAGGCCGGCACCACGCCCCAAACGCTTATGGAGTATTTTCCTGATGATTTTTTGATCATGGTAGATGAGTCACATAAGACTATTCCTCAGATAGGAGCTATGTACAGCGGTGACAGATCAAGAAAAGAAAGCCTTGTAAGCTACGGATTCAGACTTCCGTCGGCTATGGATAACAGACCTCTTAAATTTGCGGAGTTCGAGGATAGAATAGATCAGATGCTTTTTGTATCCGCAACACCTGCCGATTATGAGACGGAACATGAACAGCAAAGAGCGGAGCAGATTATAAGACCTACAGGCTTACCCGATCCGACGGTGGAGGTCAGAAAAAGGGAGGGTCAAATAGATGATCTGTTATCGGAGATAAATAAGGAGGTAAAGGGAAAAAACAAGATTCTTATTACAACACTTACAAAGAGAATGGCTGAGGATTTGACGGGTTATCTGAAAAGTAATGATGTGAGAGTGCGCTATCTTCATTCTGATATAGATACATTAGAGAGAGCGGAGATTATAAGGGATATGCGACTTGATAAATTTGATGTTCTGGTCGGAATAAATCTTTTAAGAGAGGGACTTGATATTCCTGAAATATCCTTGGTTGCAATATTGGATGCCGATAAGGAGGGCTTTCTTCGTTCTGCCACATCATTAATACAGACTATAGGACGAGCTGCCAGAAATGACAAAGGACGAGTAATAATGTATGCCGATGTCATAACCGATTCTATGAGAACGGCGATAGATGAGACTAAGAGACGTAGGGAGATACAGCAAAGATACAATGAAGAGAATAATATCACCCCGAGCACTATAAAAAAGGCTGTCAGAGATCTCATCAGTATTTCTAAGAGCGTGGAGAAAAAAACCGACAGACTTCAAAAGGATCCGGAATCTATGAGCAGATCCGAGATAACGAGGCTTTTGTCGGATATGGAAAAGCAGATGAAACAGGCTGCAATCAATCTCAATTTTGAAGATGCGGCATATTTTAGAGATAAGATGATAGAGATAAAGAAGTTTTTGAAGTGATTTGTGTACAGAGCAGATCGAGGAGGCAGGCTTGTCATTACAGATTTTACTTGTTTTCACAGGGCATTTATGGTATAATATGAACGCTTAACGAGCAATAGCGAAAGCACTTTGCGAATTTAGCGAGAAGGATACCCGATCACTTAGCGAAAGCGCCTTGCGAATTGTTTGTTGCGTGACTGATCTATGTGTTCAGATATTTCAGGTATTAAAAAGAGAGTAATTAAAATTATAATATAATTTATACAACCTATAAGGAGGAACGGTAAATGAGAAAAGGATTTATTAAAGGAGCTTCAGTTGCCCTTGCTTTGGCTATGGTATTAGGCTCCTCAAGTATTTATACCCTGGCTTCACAGGATAAAAAAGATGCGAAAAAGCCGAAAACGAACAATGAATTGGTTTTACAGCTGATGACTGTAAATGATATTCACGGACAGATTTCATCAAGCGGCTCTCTAAGAGTTTATGGAGAAAAGGTAGGTCTTGCAGGACCTATAAGCATATTGGCTACTTACTTGGACAAGGCTAAGAACGAATTTATGAAGGAGTATCCGGATGACGGTGTGAGCTTTAGGGTACAGTCAGGAGATATGGTAGGAGCATCCGAGGCGGCATCCGGACTTTTGCAGGATGAGCCTACAATGCAGGCTTTATCGGCTATGGGATTTAATCTGGGTACTTTAGGAAATCATGAGTTTGACGAAGGACTTGCAGAATTTAATAGAATAGTAAACGGTGAAGCTCCGAAAAAAGGGCAGTTTTTGGATATAGTTGATAAATATCCGCATAAGAATACGAATATGGAGATAGTTATTGCCAATGTTGTAAATAAGAGCGATAAAAAAATCCCGTTCGGCTGGAAACCGTACACAGTAAGAACATTCAGAGATAAGCAGGGCGATGTGGCTAAGGTCGGATTTATCGGCATTGTTACAGAAGAAATTCCTGTATTGGTATTGAAAAAACAGTGGGAGGATTATGAAATCACCAATCCTGCAAAGGCTGTCAATAAGTATGCTAAAGAGCTGAAGAAACAGGGCGTAAAAGCAATAGTCGTATTATCTCATACAGCCGCTTTGAATTCCAAGAACGAGGCTGAGGATTTATCAATGGAATCGGCAAAAATAATTGACGGACTTGATAAAGATTCTCAGGTGGATATATTTGTTGCAGGTCATAACCATGTGATAACCAATGCCACTTACAAGGGTATCAGAGTGGTAGAGGGAGCCTCTCATGCAAAGGCCTTTGCGAATGTTATAGCTAAATATGATACAAAGACCAATGATTTTTCAGATATTGAGGCTACTGTTGTACCGGCTCTCGTTTCAACCATTGATAAGGACGGCAAGACAGTCGATTTAGGAATTAAGCCCAATGCAAAAATTGATAAAATTGTAAAGGATGCTGAAAAGAGAATAGCAAAGATTGTAAACAGGAAGATAGCTACAGCGGATGCAACCATCTCAAGAACGGTAGAGTTCGCGGCTGATGCAAAGGAGGCATATAAATCTCCTGCCAACCTCGAGTCTCCGTTAGGAAACCTGATTACCGACGGACAGTTGCATTTTGCAAGAAATAACGGATTTAAAAACTGTGATTTCGCTATTACAAATAATGGCGGAATAAGAGCGGATTTGGAAGCAAAAGACGGAGTTATAACCTGGGGTGCGGCTCAAAAGGCACAACCGTTCGGTAATGTGTTGCAGGTGATTGAGATTTCCGGAAAGGATTTAAAAGCCGCATTGAATTCTCAGTATGATACAAATGAGTATTATTTCCTTCAGATGTCGGGCTTAAGCTATACCTACAAGGAGGCACCTGCCGATATGAAGGATAAAGACGGCAATCCTGTAAAATATATGGTTGATAAGGCTTATGTAGTAAAGCAGGACGGAACAAAGGAAGAGATAAAAGACAATGTAAAATATGTCGGTGTTATAAACGATTTCTTATACGGCGGCGGTGACGGATTCGGCGAATTGGCAGGAAAGAAGCTGCTTGGAGCCTTGGATCCCGATACGGAAGTATTTATCTCCTATATACAGGCTTTAAATAAAGTTTCTGTCAAGACTGGTGACAGAAAGGTTTATTATGCAGATGCTAAATAAAGATTTTTCATAAAATTCAGCCGGTGAGGTCCTTAGAGACTTTGCCGGTTTTTGTAATGATTTTGGCTTGACTATAGAGGCTTAATATGGTTAAATTTAATTAATATAAAATTTTAAGGAGACATTTTTATGAAACTGTTTTTGGACACGGCGAAAATCGAGGAAATAAAAGAGGCTAACGAGTGTGGAGTTATTTACGGAGTAACCACCAATCCATCCCTTATTGCAAAGGAGGGAAGAGATTTCGTAGAGGTTGTTAAGGAAATCTGCGACATAGTGGACGGACCTGTAAGCGGAGAGGTGAAAGCCACCACCACGGATGCCGAGGGTATGATAAAAGAGGGCAGAGAAATAGCGAAAATTCATAAAAATATGGTTGTTAAAATTCCTATGACTTTGGAAGGATTAAAGGCTGTAAACAGATTATCAGGTGAGGGCATAAAGACCAACATGACTCTTGTTTTTTCGGCAGCACAGGCATTGCTTGCCGCCAATGCGGGAGCGACCTATGTGTCTCCGTTTATGGGAAGACTTGATGATGTGGGAAATGCAGGAATCGACCTGATAGAGACTATAAGCGCCATATTTATGAATTATGAGGAGATCCATACAAAAATAATAGCGGCAAGTGTCAGAAATCCTATTCACGTGGTGGATTGTGCCTTGGCGGGAGCCGATATTGCAACGGTTCCGTTTTCCGTACTTAAGGCTATGCGCAAGCATCCTTTAACAGATCTGGGAATAGAAAAATTTAAAGCCGATTACGAGAAGGTATTCGGAAAGGAGAAATAATGGAAAACAAAGAACTGAAAAAAATAGCGAACAGGATAAGACAGGGCATAATAGAAGCTGTATATAATGGAAAATCAGGACATCCGGGCGGTTCACTTTCAGCCTGTGATATGATGACATATCTTTTTTTCGATGAGATGAATATTGACCCGAAAAATCCGAAGAATCTTAAAAGAGACAGGTTTGTATTGTCAAAGGGACACGCTACGCCGTTATATTATTCCGTATTGGCAAACAGAGGATTTTTTGATTCAGAGGAATTAAAGACTTTCAGGCATTTCGGTTCCGTTTTGCAGGGACATCCCGATATGAAACATATTCCGGGAGTTGATATGTCCACAGGCTCTTTAGGACAGGGAGTATCAGCCGCGGTGGGAATGGCTCTGTCCGCTAAGGTGTTTAATGATGATTACAGGGTCTACAGTATTTTAGGAGACGGAGAGCTGCAGGAGGGTCAGGTATGGGAGGCATCCATGCTCGCGGGGGCAAAGGGTCTTGATAACCTTATTATATTTATTGACAACAACGGATTACAAATAGACGGAGCCATAGATGACGTCTGTTCACCATATCCTATTGCAGATAAGTTCAGAGCCTTTAATTTTAATGTTATAGAAATAGACGGGCATGACTTTGACAGCATAAGAAATGCCGTAGCTGCAGCAAAAGAGGTTAAAGGAAAGCCTACAGCTGTCGTGGCTGAGACCGTAAAAGGCAAGGGAATCTCTTATATGGAAAACAATGCAGGCTGGCATGGAAAGGCGCCTAATAAAGACGAATATGAATTGGCAATGAAGGAATTGAAGGACGAGGAGGTGCTGTTATGTCGATAAAGGAGATTGCGACAAGAGAAAGCTACGGAAATGCGTTGGCGGCTTTGGGAGAGGAGTTTGATGATTTTATAGTACTTGATGCGGACCTTGCAGAGTCCACAAAAACGGCTATATTTATGAAAAAGTTTCCGGACAGGCACATAGACTGCGGTATCGCGGAGGGTAATATGATGTCCGTTGCAGCCGGTATAGCTGCCACCGGTAAGAAAGTGTTTGCAAGCAGCTTTGCCATGTTTGCCGCAGGCAGAGCCTTTGAGCAGATAAGGAATTCCATAGGTTATCCTAATCTACATGTGGTAATCGGAGCCACTCACGGCGGTATTTCTGTAGGAGAGGACGGGGCATCACATCAATGCTTGGAGGACTTTGCTATAATGCGGACCATTCCGAAGATGACGGTTATATCTCCCTGTGATGATGTGGAGGCAAGGGCGGCGGTTAGAGCTGCCTATTTGCACGACGGACCTGTTTACATCAGATTCGGAAGACTTGCGGTACCTGTCATATTTGATGAAAAGGATTATAAATTTGAGCTTGGAAAGGGTCAGATAATAAAGGACGGCAAGGATTTGAGCATAATAGCGACAGGAATTGAAACGGCAGCGGCGCTTGAGGCGGCGAAGATGCTTGAAAAAGACGGAATTAATGCTGAGGTCATTAATATACACACCATTAAGCCTATAGATAAGGAGCTTATTATTAAATCCGCAGGCAAAACCAAAAGGGTGGTAACGGTAGAGGAGCATAACATAATAGGAGGCCTCGGTTCTGCCGTGTGCGAGGTGTTGGAGGAAGTAACGGACGTCAAAATACACAGAATAGGTATAAATGATGAGTTCGGGCAATCAGGACCTGCCAAGCTCTTAATAGAAAAATACGGGCTTGATGCTGCTGGGATTTATGGAAACATTAAGGGCTGGCTTAACTAAATATATTAATATAAATTTTCAAAAGGAGAGCTCGCGCTCTCCTTTAAAAATGCATTTTTGAATGCTTGACGGATATCAAATTCTTAAATATCAACACAGAGGGCTCCCCTTTATTTTACCTCCCTGTCTGGGATATTTTTTGTCGGTTGGAGCGAGTTTTTTAATTATAATATTACTGCGTGTTCCGATTGAACCTATCTCAAAGCTGTCCGTGCAGATGTATTTTGCAGACAGCTTTTTAAGTGCTTCTTTTGTTTCCTTCAGCTCTTCGTCGGCGGATACAGCCTTATATGCCACGAAATATCCCTGCGGCTTTATCAGAGGTAATATAAGCTCCGACAGCACATTAAGTCTTGCCACCGCTCTTGATACACCTAAATCAAAGCTGTCTCTATATTCACCTCTTGACAGAATCTCAGCCCTTTCATGAACAGCGACTATGTCTTTTAAATTAAGCTTTTCCACACAGGAGTTTATAAAATTCACTTTTTTATTGGTAGAATCCACAGCCACAATTTTAAGGGCAGGTAAAGCTATTTTTAGAGGAACAGAAGGAAAGCCTGCTCCGGCGCCGACATCTACCACCCTTATATTTTTATCAAGAGCCAAAAGACTTGCCTGTCTTAAAATACTCAGGCTGTCGGCAAAGTGTTTCACAAAGACCTCCGATTTTTCGGTAATGGAGGTCAGATTGGTATGCAAATTTGTTGCTATCAGCATATTATAAAATGCCTCCAGCTTTAAGACCTTTTCATTATCTAAAGAAACATTCATTTGTGCAAGTGCATTATTAAAATCTTCCAAATACGGCATATTCTATCCTCATCTTATACCCAAAGCCACTAAAAGCACTGAAATATCGGCAGGACTTACTCCTGCAATTCTGCTTGCATGGCCTATACTTACCGGTTTATATTTCATAAGGTTCATTCGTCCTTCATTGGACAGACCCTTTATTCCCTCATAATCTATGCTTATGGAGAGCTTTTTATTTTCAAGTTTTTTAAAGTGTTCCACCTGTTTTTTCTGCCTGTCGATATATCCCTCATACTTTATTCTGATATTAACCTGTTCAGCCACATCTGTAGGTAAAGGTTCCCTATCGGTGTCAATAGGAGCCAGGCTCTGATAGCTTATTTCAGGTCTTTTAATCAGATCGGTAAGTCCCGTTCCGTTTTCTATAGGAGAGCTTTTAAGTGAAATTAAAAGGTTATTCACCTTATCTGTGGGAGCCACATAAACGCTCTTTATTCTATTTATTTCATTATCCGTTTGCTGCATCTTTTTAAGGAATTTTTCATATCTTTCATCTGATATCAAACCCACCTGATGACCTATTTCAGTTAATCTTTCGTCTGCATTATCCTGTCTTAATAAAAGCCTGTACTCAGCTCTTGAGGTCATCATTCTATAGGGTTCGGTGATTTCCTTGCTTACCAGGTCATCTATCAGAACACCTATATATGCACTTGCTCTGTCTAAAATAACGGCATCTTCATCTCTTATTTTTCTGTCGGCGTTTATTCCAGCTATCAGTCCTTGAGCTGCCGCCTCCTCATAGCCTGAACTGCCGTTTATCTGTCCTGCAAAAAAAAGTCCGGCTATCTTTTTTGATTCAAGAGAGGGCAAAAGCTCACTACTGTCAATGCAGTCATATTCTATGGCATAGCCGTTTCTCACTATTCGAGCATTTTCCAAGCCCTTAATTGATCTGTACATCTCTATTTGCACATCCTCAGGTAAAGATGTGGACATTCCGTCAATATACATCTCATTTGTATAAAGACCTTCAGGCTCCACGAATACCTGATGTCTTTCCTTGTCGGCAAATCTTACCACCTTGTCCTCAATAGAGGGGCAGTATCTGGGGCCCGTTCCCTTAATATCTCCCGAAAAAAGAGGAGCTCTGTCAATGTTTTCCATTATTATTTTATGAGTTTCTTTATTGGTATAGGTAAGATAACAGGGAACCTGCTGCCTTTGAATATCCTCTTCATTCGTTTCAAAAGAAAAGGGCACTATTTTTTCGTCACCCGTCTGAACGGTCATTTTAGAAAAATCAATGGTATTTTTATCTATTCTTGCAGGAGTTCCGGTTTTAAAACGCCTCAATCCTATATTGCTTTTTGTTAAAGAATCACTTAATGAATTGGCAGCCATAAGTCCGTTGGGTCCTGAATTAATTCCGGTTTCTCCTGTAATGCATTTTGCTTTCAGATATGTTCCGCTACAAATTATTACGCATTCAGCATAAAAGCTGCTATCAAAATTTGTAGTCACACCGAGGATCTTGTTATCTTCTACAATTAAGGAGGTTACCTCCGCCTGCTTTATAGTGATATTTTTGTCATTTTCCAGTATATTTCTCATTCTGTTGGAATAATTTTGTTTATCAGCCTGAGCTCTCAGAGAATGTACCGCCGGACCCTTTGAGATATTAAGCATCTTTGACTGTATAAAGGTCGCATCGATGTTTTTACCCATTTCTCCACCCAAGGCATCTATTTCTCTAACCAGATGTCCCTTGGAGGTGCCGCCTATATTAGGGTTGCAGGGCATCATGGCGATACTGTCCACAGATACTGTAAAAAGCAGAACCTTATTTTTAAGACGGCTTGCCGCCAAAGCAGCTTCGCAGCCTGCGTGACCCGCACCTACCACAATTATGTCAAAATGAATTAAAGCCTTGTTACTTATCATTAACTACTCCTTATGTGAAAAGTTTTTCATATATTCTCATAAATTCTAAGAAAAAAAACTTGATTTGTCAAGTGAACCGCTCAGAATTCTACACGGAAAAACGGCTGTCTCATAATGAAATAGCGGCTGATTAAGCTTATAAAACAAAGCTTTGACTTATGCAATTAATTGCATGTGACAGTTAGAAATATCTTGTGAAAAAACATTGACTTTTTCCCGAATTTAAAGGATAATATCGTATAAAAATTAATAATTTTGAAAGATGGGAGCTTTAGTATGAAGATTAAAACTAAAATAGCCATTCTTAATGCCGCATTTTTTGTTATTATATTGTTATTGCAAGCGATGTCGGTATTTTTTTTGGAGCGCTTTAAAAAGGATACATTGGCTGTGTATGAGGAGGAAATAAGGCACAGCTATGATATAAGAATAAAAGAGCAGGTGCAGGGAGCCTGTTCCATGCTTGATTCCGTTAATGAATTTGCAAAAGCTAACGGATATGGTGAAGGATGGGCGAAAAAAACCGGAGCTGATATATTAAGAAATATGAGATTCGGTGAAGAGGGTTATTTTTGGGCGGATGATTATGACGGCAACAACATAGTTCTGCTTGGAGGGCCTCTTGAGGGTACAAACAGAATGAGTCTGAAAGAC
>JBGZAX010000080.1:0-19302 GCA_041844335.1 Lachnospiraceae bacterium | reverse complement strand
TGTAAATAAGGATGAGAAGGTTTCTGCGGAGTCCGCTTTAAAAGAGTATTTGCAAATACTGCCTAACGGAGAACACAGTAGAGCTGCAAACAGAGATCTTATAAAAATCAGATCAGAGCTTAATTCAGGGGGAATTGATGGATAATAATTACGATAACGAACAAAAGAGAATAAGAAATTTTTGTATAATAGCACATATAGATCACGGAAAATCAACACTTGCCGATAGAATAATAGAAAAAACCGGACTTTTGACAAGCAGAGAAATGCAAAATCAGGTGCTTGATAATATGGAGCTTGAGCGTGAGAGGGGGATAACCATAAAATCTCAGGCGGTGAGGACGATCTATAAGGCGGCTGACGGCATTGAATATATTTTTAACCTCATCGATACACCGGGTCACGTGGATTTTAATTATGAGGTTTCAAGAAGTCTTGCAGCCTGCGACGGAGCTATACTGGTAGTGGACTCAACCCAAGGAGTGGAGGCACAAACTCTTGCGAATGTATATCTGGCGCTTGATCATAATCTGGATGTGGTGCCTGTTATAAATAAGATAGATTTACCGAGCGCCGATCCGGAGCGTGTGAAAGAGGAGATAGAAAATATTATAGGAATTGATGCATCCGAGGCTCCTTTAGTATCTGCGAAAAGCGGACTTAATGTGGAAGATGTATTGGAGGCGGTGGTGAAGAACGTTCCATATCCGAAAGGCGATGAGAACGAACCTCTGCAGGCACTTATATTTGATTCGATATATGACTCGTATAAAGGAGTGATCATTTTCGTTCGTCTGATGAACGGACAGGTGAAAACGGGAGATGAGATTCTTCTAATGGCGAGCGGATTAAAGGCGAAGGTGGATGATTTAGGCTATTTCGGAGCAGGGAGCTTTATAAGTGCTCCTTCATTAAAAGCCGGAATGGTGGGTTATATTACTGCAAGCATAAAAAATATAGCAAATGCAAGAGTAGGTGATACCGTAACACTGGCGAAAACTCCCTGCAAGGAGGCTTTGGCAGGTTATAAAAAGGTAAATTCAATGGTCTATTGCGGATTGTATCCGGCAGACGGAGCTGATTATGAGAATTTAAAAGAGGCACTTCTTAAATTACAGTTAAATGATGCGGCATTACAGTTCGAGCCTGAAACATCTACAGCCCTCGGTTTCGGTTTTAGGTGCGGGTTTTTAGGACTTTTGCACCTTGAGGTGATTCAGGAAAGACTTGAAAGGGAATATGATCTGGATCTTGTGACCACTGCTCCGAGCGTTATTTACAAGATCTATAAGAGTGACGGTTCTGTTATGGATTTAACCAATCCCTCAAATATGCCGGATCCTGCGACTATAGACTACATGGAGGAGCCGTTTGTCGCTGCCGAAATAATGGTGACATCGGAGTTTATAGGAGCCATCATGGATCTGTGTCAGGAGAGAAGAGGAATTTATCAAAGTGTTGACTATATTGAGGCGGGAAGAGCCGTAGTAAAATATAAGCTTCCGCTGAATGAGATAATATATGATTTTTTTGATGCTCTTAAATCAAGGTCAAGAGGCTATGCATCGCTTGATTATGAACTATGTGGTTATGAAAGATCAAAGCTTTTAAAGCTTGACATTTTGATAAATAAAGAGCAGGTTGATGCCCTGTCTTTTATAATACATGAGGACAGAGCCTATGACAGAGGCAGGAAAATGTGTGAAAAGCTTAGGGGTGAAATTCCGAGGCAGCTTTTTGAAATTCCGATTCAGGCGGCTATAGGCAGCAAGGTGATAGCAAGAGAAACAGTAAAGGCACTCAGAAAGGACGTACTTGCCAAATGCTACGGTGGAGATATTTCAAGAAAGAAAAAGCTGTTGGAAAAGCAAAAAGAGGGCAAGAAGAGAATGAGACAGGTAGGAAGTGTAGAGGTTCCGCAGAAAGCATTTATGAGTGTGCTTAAGCTTGATGAAGAATAAGAACAAATAATAAAATGCCACTATCTTAAGTGGCATTTTATTAAATAATATAATATATAAATATTGAAAGAGGGAGTATTCACTAAAATAGTGAATATGAATATGAAAAAGTTTATGTTTATAATATACAGGTAATTTATGGATAGAGTATGAACGAGATGTAAAACATAAATTAATTTTTTATTTCAAAATGTAAACTTATTTGTGGAGGATTATCAAAACTGAGCATATGCTGAAAAAGGAAGTCGCAGCGTGTTTTAAAATTAAGGAGAAAAAATGGAACAAATTGGTATAGATTCTCTCATAAAAAAAGATGAAGATATGTCAAAGCATTCAAGCTTTAAAGCGGGAGGCAGAGCAAAATATTTTGCGGCTCCGAAGAATGAAGCCGAGGTGTTAAGCTGCCTTAAATATGCCAAAGAAAGAAATATTGACTACTATATCATAGGCAACGGCAGCAATATCTTGGTATCTGACAACGGCTATGAGGGGTTTATTATAAAGTTTGGAGAGCAGCTGTCAAAGATCACAGTAAGCGATAATATTGTTACCGCTCAAGCGGGAGCCTTAATGAAGGATATAAATTTAACGGTACTTGAAAATCATCTGTCGGGGTTTGAGGGCTTATCCGGAATTCCGGGCAGTATAGGCGGAGCCGTTGCTATGAATGCCGGAGCATATGATTACGAAACAAAAAATCTGGTAAAGGATGTAAGGCTGATAAATGATAAGTGCGAAATTAAGACCCTTTGCGTGGATGAGCTTAAAATGGGATACAGACAGAGTATTTTTACAGTGAATAAAAATATTGCACTTGAGATAAGACTTGAATTAAAAAAGGCTGATATAAATGAGATAAGAGCAAGGGTAAATGAATTCACTTTAAGAAGAGAAAAAAGCCAGCCGCTTGAGTATGCAAGTGCCGGCAGCACATTTAAAAGACCTGAAGGGCATTTTGTAGGTAAGCTGGTTGAGGATACCGGATTAAAAGGCATTTCAGTCGGAGATGCTGCGGTTTCCGTCAAACACGGAGGATTTGTGATTAATAAGGGAAAAGCCACCGCTACGGAGATTTATGAATTGATTTGTTTAATTATATCAAGAATTTATGCCAAGCATAGGGTGAAATTACAACCTGAGGTAAGGCTTATCGGAGATTTTAAATTTTAATAAAATAGTTACAAATATTTTAATGACATTATCAACAAATGGTGATATAATATAAGATATGTGGCAGCTGATAGTTGTTTTTCACACATTTTATAAAAGCATTTTGTAAGCAATACGGTAAAATATTAAAACAGTCGTATTTAACGGGTTGTAAAGCAGATTATAAAGGATAAAAAATGTATAAGAATAAAAAAACATATACTAAAGTCAGGCTGATTAGAAAGGTAACCTTAAGTATTCTCACGCTATCGCTTATCGGTGGAATTTCGTGCTTTGCATATAGTGAGGTAAGATATAACACGATTAGCGATTTAATTAAAAACAACGGCACAACTACGGCAAATGCCAAAGAAAATATCGATAATGAAGAGATTAAGCATATTGAAAACATCGGTGTTGAGGAAGAAAAAAATATAGAAGAGCTTAAGAATTTGCCTGCGAAAAAGGAAATTAAGGATACAGCAAGCGGATTAATAGATCAGGAAAGCACACCCTCCGCAAATGGCGCCGGGACAGATGCTGTAAGTGAAGATAACGAAAAAACTAAAAATAAAGATAAGAATAAAGATAAGAAAAAAAATAGCAGTAAGGATTTTTTTGACAGATCGCTTTTTATAGGCAATTCTTTAGTGGTGGGTCTGTCAAGATGGGGCAGCTTGAATAATTCCACATTTTATGCTGTAGAGGGTTTAAATGTAAACTCATTTTTTAACACGGATCAGTTTTTGTTGGGTAATAAAAAGACCACGCCCGATAAGGCTGTGGCTATCGGTAAATATGACAAGGTGTTTTTAATGTTCGGCATTAACGAAATAGCATGGAGAAGTAAAGAGGCATTTATAAACAGATATATGGATGTGGTGGAAGCGGTTAAGAGAAAACAGCCCGGTGCAAAAATATATATTCAAAGTATGCTCTATGTTACCAAGAACAAGAGTTCAAATGATAAGATATTTAACAATAAGAATGTAATAAGCCTGAATAAAAAGATAGAAAAAATGGCAAAGGATAACGACCTTGAATACATTGATATAAATAAGGTGCTGTGTGACGGAAAGCCTTATCTGCCGTCAGAGGCCTCTACTGACGGGATACATTTGAATGCAAAATATTGCTACAAGTGGAAAAAAAGTTTATTAAATTATTTTAATCTTAATCAATAATTTTGGAGGAAGTCAATTTGAAGAATGTAGTTAAAGGTATGGGATTTGTTTTAATTTTCTGCGGGCTTGTTTTATCAGCAGCATGCGGCAAAAAAGAGCCGGAAAGCTATGAGTTTAAAGCCTCCGATCTGTCATCAGCGATAATAGAGAGCATTAAATTTGAGGACGATTTGGCGGAGGTTGATAAAGGCAGTGTCATAAGTAAATATGACACGGAGAAATTGAATATTGATAATTCGAGTGTATATATGAGCACCGCCGCTACATCAGAAGAAATAGCGGTGTTTGTGGCAGCTGATGAAGCACAGGCGGAAACGATTTTAGAAAAATGTACCGGCAGAGTTGAGGCACAAAGAACTGTTTATTCGTCTTACGCTCCTCAGGAGGTAACGAGACTTGACAACAGCTATATAGAAAGAAGAAAAAACATAGTGGTACTTTGTGTTACCGCGGACAGTGATGCGGCAAAGAAAACGGTAGATGATTTCTTGGATAAGCTGTAAGTTTAAATTGAGGTGGCTATGTCGTTTTCATCGGGTGTAAAGCATGAAATAGTAAATAGTAACATTATTACCGCAAGGCACTGTAAAATAGCGGCATTATCAGGTATCCTCCTGTGCGGTAATGTTTTTTTTGAGGATCATAGGGTGATTTTGTCAAGTGAGAACAGGCTGTTGATAGATTTTGCAAATGATCTTTTTACGAATATTTATGAAAGAGGCAGAGCCGTTGTCAGTGACGGCGTCTTGCATAAATATAGGTTTGAGCTTAATTTGGACGACAGTGTGGCACTTTTGGAGATTTTAAAAATCGGCGATTTTTTGCATGAGAATTTGAACCTTGATAATATTGATTTGGGCAGACTTTGCTGTAAGAGATCATTTATAATGGGAGCCTTTGCAGCCGCAGGCTCATTAAGTGATCCTGATAAAACCTATCATTTTGAGATAGTAGCCAAAAATAAAAGGGTTGTCGATCTTATAAAGGACATTTTTCTTGAATTTGAGGTAAAGTCGAAGATTTTAAAACGCAAGGAAAGCTTTGTACTTTATATAAAAAACAGCGAAATAATTTCTCAGGCGCTCCTTGTTATGAATGCCGGCAACGCATTGATGAAATTTACGAATGTAAAAATTGAAAAGGATGTTAAAAACAACATAAACAGACGGGTAAATTTTGAAAGTTCCAATATCTGTAAGGCTGCAAAAGCGGCAAGTTCTCAGGTAAGAGATATTGAGCTTATAGATAAAAAAATCGGAATTAAGTCTCTTCCGGCAGGATTACGGGAGGTGGCTGAGTTAAGACTTAAAAATAGAGACGTATCGTTAAAGGAGCTCTCCGATGAGTCGGGAACTCTAAGCAAATCATGTATTAATCATAGATTAAGAAAGCTTAAAGAAATAGCAAAAAATTTATAATCGCTTAGTAGCAAAAGGAGGAAAAAATGTTAGTATCGGCAAAGGAAATGTTATTAAAGGCAAAGAGGGATCATTATGCGGTAGGTCAGTTTAATATAAACAACCTTGAGTGGACAAAAGCTATTTTGTTAACCGCACAGGAGAACAATTCTCCGGTAATCCTTGGAGTATCCGAAGGTGCGGGGAAATATATGTGCGGCTATAAGACTGTGACTGAAATGGTAAAATGTATGATAGATGAGTTGAAAATCACAGTGCCTGTGGCTCTTCATTTGGATCACGGCTCCTATGAGGCTTGTCAAAAATGTATTGATGCGGGTTTTAGCTCAATAATGTTCGACGGTTCACATTTTGCCATAGATGAAAATATTGAAAAGACAAGGGCTATGGTAGAGCTTGCACATAAAAACGGCTTATCTATAGAGGCGGAGGTCGGCTCTATAGGAGGAGAAGAGGATGGGGTAGTAGGCGCCGGCGAGGTGGCTGATCCCAACGAATGTAAGAGAATAGCCGATCTGGGAGTGGATATGCTGGCGGCAGGGATCGGAAATATTCACGGAAAATATCCTGAAAATTGGAAAGGCTTAAGCTTTGATACCTTGGAGGCTATCAGCAAGCTTACAGGTGATATGCCTCTCGTACTGCACGGAGGTACCGGAATTCCGTCCGATATGATAAAGAAAGCAATTTCTTTGGGTGTATCGAAGATTAACGTAAATACGGAGTGTCAATTAAGCTTTGCGGATGCCACAAGAAAGTATATTGAAGCAGGAAAGGATCTTGAGGGCAAGGGCTTTGATCCGAGAAAGCTTTTAAAAGACGGAACAGACGCCATTATGGCTACAGTTAAGGAAAAAATGGAGTTGTTCGGTTCAATAAATAAAGCGTGAAATTAAAAAGATTTAAGAGAAGTATTAATATATGTTAGATAATCCTATAAGTAAAGTCTTTGGAAAGAACGTTTTTAACGATTCTGTAATGCAAAAAAGACTTCCGGTAAAGATTTACAATGAATTAAAGAAAACTATTGAGCAGGGGAATGAGCTTGACTCTTCCCTTGCTGACATTATAGCCCATGAGATGAAGGAATGGGCGATAGAAAATGGAGCTACTCACTATACGCATTGGTTTCAACCCTTAACCGGAGCGACCGCAGAAAAACACGATTCTTTTATTTCTGTGGTGCTTGATTCCGGTAAAGTTTTGATGCATTTTTCAGGGAAGGAGCTGGTAAAAGGAGAGCCAGATGCATCATCGTTTCCGTCGGGAGGTCTTAGAGCTACCTTTGAGGCAAGAGGTTATACCGCTTGGGATTGTACCTCGCCTGCTTTTATAAGAAGAGATGCCCTGGGAGCGACTCTTGTTATTCCTACGGCATTTTGCTCCTATAAGGGAGATGCTCTTGATGAAAAAACACCGCTGTTGCGTTCAATGCAGGCTATAAATAAGGTCACGTTAAGATTACTTGGGCTGCTCGGTAACACTTCTACCAAGAGGATAAAGGTTTCTGTGGGAGCTGAACAGGAATATTTCATTATAGACAGAGAAAAATACCTCAAACGAAAAGATCTTGTATACACCGGCAGAACTCTGTTCGGAGCCAAGCCTCCCAAGGGGCAGGAAATGGACGATCATTATTTCGGTAGTATAAAGGAGCGTGTCGGAGCCTTTATGAAGGATGTAAATGAGGAGCTGTGGAGCCTTGGAGTCACTGCTAAAACACAGCATAATGAGGCGGCGCCCGCTCAGCATGAGCTTGCTATAATTTACTCTGAAGTCAATGTGGCGGTTGATCATAATCAGATAGTTATGGAAACCTTAAAAAAGGTTGCTGTTCGTCATAACCTGCATTGTCTGCTCCACGAAAAGCCGTTTCTTGGAGTGAACGGTTCAGGCAAACATAATAATTGGTCCTTAATTACCGATGACGGAATAAATTTATTGGAGCCGGGGAAAACGCCTCACGAAAACAGGCAGTTTTTGCTTATCTTAAGCTGTGTTTTAAGAGCGGTAAATCTGCATAGTGATATCATAAGGCAATCGGCTGCAATTTTGGGGAACGATTTCAGATTGGGAACTGCTGAGGCACCGCCTGCCATCATTTCAGTGTTTTTAGGAGATCAGCTGCGAGATGTTGTGGAGCAGCTGATTGAAAAAGGTACGGCTACACATTCCATAAAGGGTAAGAAATTGGCAACGGGGGTCAGCACACTGCCCGATTTTTCGGTGGATGCAACCGATAGAAACAGGACATCTCCGTTTGCTTTTACCGGCAATAAATTTGAATTTCGTATGGTCGGCTCAAGTGACAGCGTTGCAAGAGCAAACACGGCTCTTAATACGATAGTTGCTGAAAGCTTTGAGGCGGCTTGTGAATTTATTGAAAATGCGGAAAACAAAGAAGAAGCTATACAGAGTGTTATTGTGGAAAATTTCAAAAATAATAATAGAATTATTTTTGATGGCAACGGCTACGATGCATCTTGGGTAGAAGAGGCAAAAAGGCGAGGGCTTCCTAATATAGATTGTACCGTAAAGGCTATAGGAGCTCTTGAAAAAGAGGAAAATATAAGGCTCTTTGAAAAATATCGGGTAATGAGCGAGAATGAATTGAAATCAAGGGCTGAGATTGAATACGAAAAGTATGCAAAGGCTGTGAATATTGAGGCGAGATCAAGTATTAATATTGTTACGAAGCAGTTAATTCCGGCAGTGATAAGCTACACTAATTCTTTGGCTGATACCGCCAATTCCATTTCCAAGCTGGGTATAGAGCCTGTTGTTCAAAAAAAATTGTTGAAAAATATCAATGATTTGCTGATTAAGGCAAGTGATATGCTTGATGAACTGAAAGAGCATACAGATGATGCCGCAAGTATAGCCAATATGAAAGACAGGGCATTTTATTTCAGAAATAATGTGGTGGGCAGAATGGAGGTTTTAAGGAAATATGTAGACAACCTTGAGCTTTTGGTGGATAAAAAATATTGGCCGATGCCCTCATACGGAGATTTGTTATTTGAGGTATAGTCTTTTGCTTTTATCATAAGAATACTTGAAAAAGTTGTAGAATTGTGCTATTCTATTTTAGATATTCATGTAAAATTTAGGAGGATGAAATGAAACATACTATTGAAAAGAAAGACAATAATACCGCTGTAATCAGCATTACAGTTGAAGAGAGCGAGTTTGATAAGGGACTTGAGGCCGCTTATAAAAAAATAAAAAACAAGATCAATATTCCGGGCTTTAGACGAGGAAAGGCCACGAGAAAGACAATAGAAAAGCTCTATGGTGTTCAGATATTCTTTGAAGATGCCATAAATCACTGTATTCCGTTTGCGTATCAGAGATTTTTAGATGAGGAAAAGAGCCTTGATATCGTGTCAAAGCCGCAGTATGATTTAAAGGAAAATTTGGTTGTAAATAAGGACGGATTTGAATTTACCGCTACTGTTGCGACAAAGCCTCCGGTAACCTTAGGAGAATATAAGAATGTTGAAATTGAACTTAAAAAAGAAGAGATTACTGACGAAGCTATTCAGGCAAGTATAGATGCGGAGCTTGATAAGAATGCCAGAATAGTGCCGCTTGATGAAAATGAAACCGCAAAAAAAAGGTGATACTTGTGTCATTGATTATGAGGGCTTTGTGGACGGAGCGGCATTTGAGGGTGGAAAAGGACAAGCTCATCCGCTTGAGCTTGGTTCCAATTCTTTTATACCGGGCTTTGAGGATCAGCTTGTGGGCACCAAGCCTGGTAGCGATGTGGAAATAAAGGTGACATTTCCTGAAAATTATCACGGAAAGGATTTATCCGGAAAGGATGCTGTATTTAAGTGTCATATAAGTGAGATAAAGAGAAAAGAACGTCCGACTTTTGATGATGATTTTGTTCAGGATATTTCCGAATATAATACGGTTGCTGAATATAAAGAGAACCTGAAAAAGAAACTGACTGAGGAATATGAGATTGAGTTTAATAAGAAAAAAGAAGATTTGGCAGTTGCAAAGGCAGCTGAAAATGCTACTGTTGAAATACCGGAGCTGATGATAGAAACACAGACCGACAACCTGTTGGAACAGCACTTTAATACCTTAAAGGGATATGGCTTGGATATTCAAAAATATATGGAAATTACCGGCATGAATATTGAGAATATGCGTGAGATGATGAGAGAAGAGGCTGAAAAAAGATGTAAGGTAAGTCTTGTGCTTGAGGCTATCAGTAGAGCTGAAAACTACACCGTAACACAAGAGGAAATGGACGCCAGAATAGAAGAAATGGCAAAGCAGTACACTCTTGAGCTTGAACAGGTAAGACAGGTTATGAATGCTAATGACGGAGAAACTCTAAAGCAGGAGATTGCTTTGTCCAAGGCGGTAAAGATGATTACTGACGGTGCTAAGTTGGTTGAGCCTAAGGAAGAAAAGGCGGAATAATTACGGAGGAACGGGAATTGAATTATTTTAACAGTTTGGTACCCACGGTTATTGAGGAAACCAACCGAGGAGAGAGAGCCTTTGATATATATTCAAGACTTTTAAAGGAGAGAATTATCTTTCTTGGAGAAGAGGTAAATGAGGTGACGGCGGGACTTGTGGTTGCGCAGCTTTTGTTCCTTGAAAGTGAGGATCCGGATAAGGATATACAGCTTTATATCAACTCTCCCGGAGGAATGGTAACGGCGGGAATGGCTATTTATGATACTATGCAGTATATAAAGTGCGATGTATCCACCATTTGTGTGGGACTTGCAGCATCTATGGGAGCCTTGCTTTTATCGGGCGGTGCTAAGGGTAAGAGATTGGCTCTTCCCAACGCTGAAATAATGATACATCAGCCGTCGGGCGGAGCGAGAGGACAGGCTACTGATATCAGAATAGTAGCTGATAATATCATTAAAACGAAAAATAAGTTAAATGAAATTCTTGCAGCCAACACAGGGCAGAGCATAGAAAAGGTAGCCATAGATACAGAAAGAGACAACTATATGTCCGCTCTTGAGGCGATGGAGTATGGACTTATTGATGAGGTTATTGCTCACAGAGCAAAGGCGCAAGGAGAATAATTGGTTTGGCTAACGATAAAGATAAAACAAAAAATCAAAAAGAAAATCATTTGAAATGTTCCTTTTGCGGAAAAAGCGCCTCAGAGGTAAAAAAGCTTATATCAAGTCCCAACGGATCTTATATTTGTAATGAATGTGTAGATATTTGTTCCGAAATGATAAATGAGCAGCTGATGTATGATGAAATTGATGATGGGGACATTCCGGAGGACGATGTACTTCGTTTATTAAAGCCTAAGGAGCTTAAGGCGAAGCTTGATGAATATGTAATCGGGCAGGAAAAAGCTAAAAAGGTCTTATCGGTGGCTGTCTACAATCATTATAAGAGAATAATAGCAGGAGAACATTTAAATGTAGAACTGCAAAAAAGTAATATCTTAATGCTGGGACCCACAGGAACCGGAAAGACTTTGCTCGCAAGAACCCTTGCCAAGCTCTTGAATGTGCCTTTTGCTATAGCCGATGCCACCAGTCTTACAGAGGCGGGATATGTGGGAGAAGATGTAGAGAATATCCTGCTTAAGCTTATTCAGGCAGCCGATTATGACATAGACAGGGCACAGCTCGGAATTATATACATAGATGAGATAGATAAGATAACCAGAAAAAGTGAAAATCCCTCTATCACAAGAGATGTGTCGGGAGAGGGTGTACAGCAGGCATTGCTTAAGATATTAGAGGGAACTATAGCATCGGTTCCTCCGCAGGGCGGAAGAAAGCATCCGCATCAGGAGCTGATCACAATAGATACAAAGGATATTTTATTTATCTGCGGCGGTGCATTTGAGGGTCTTGATAAGATAATAGCAAAGAGAATGGATAAAAAGGCTATTGGCTTTAATGCGGATGTGGTTTCTAAAAAGGAATTACAGGAGGCAAATGTCTTTGAAAATGTGATGCCGAGAGATTTTATAAAATTCGGCATGATACCGGAGCTTATGGGCAGATTGCCTATGGTTGTATCCTTAGAAGCGATGACGGAAGATACCTTGGTGAAAATATTAGTGGAGCCTAAGAATTCTATTGCAAAGGAGTACACGGAGCTGTTTAAGTTAGATGACGTAAGGCTGGAATTTGATGATACCGCTTTAAGAGCGGTGGCGAGAGAAAGTCTTAAGCGTAAAACGGGTGCCAGAGGTTTAAGGGCTATTTTAGAAGAGGCTATGCTTGATTTAATGTATGAGGCACCTTCCGATGAATTAATGGAGAGCTGCTTAATTACCGATGAAGTGATAGAAAAAAAGGCTGAACCTTTTATTACAAGAAGAGAAAAAAATAAGTCAATGAAGGATGAGAATATCGGCAAAAAATCTATTTTGGAAAGACAAAAATGATAGTAAAAAATGTGAATTTAGAAGTTGTGTGCGGAATTACAAGTAAAATAAAAGATTCGACCCTGCCTGAGATTGCTTTGGCAGGGCGTTCTAATGTGGGAAAGTCTTCACTGATAAATGCACTGATAAAAAGAAAGTCTTATGCCAAAACATCATCTACCCCCGGGAAAACGCAGACACTTAATTTTTATAATGTGAACGATATGATGTATTTGGTTGATCTGCCGGGATATGGCTATACCAGAGTATCGAGGGAAGAATCCGATAAATGGGCAAAGATGATAAACAGATACCTGACCGGTTCCAAGGCTTTAAGGGGAATAGCACAGCTGGTGGATATAAGGCACGAGCCGAGTACACTTGACAAGCAGATGTTTGAATGGATAAAATCAAGCAATATTCCCTATATTATCGTTGCCACAAAGCTTGATAAGATACCTAAGACAAAGGTGGATACACATAAAAATATTATTCGTTCTGCCTTTAAAATAGACGAAAGCACTCCGATATATGCCTTTTCCATGCGCAGTAAAGCCGGAAGAGAGGAGATATGGAGTGCCATAGATGCTTTGTTGGTTCATAAAAGCTGAAGGATATTAAAAAAGTGACAGAAGTATTATTTTATTTATTTCCGAAAATCATATTTTTAATTTTAATAGCAGTGGGAGTGGCTGCAAGTCCTCCCATTGCTGTTTCTTTTAAAGAGACATGCATTGCATCTCCGACCTCTCCCATAGCGATAATACATTCATCCACCGGGATTTCAGAAACCAGACCTGCCAATACCATATCCGCACTTGACATGGCGATCATAGCACCTGATACATTTCTTTTTATACAGGGTATTTCTACAAGACCGGCCACCGGATCACAAACAAGACCTAATTGGTTATTAAGGCTGATTGCGCATGCATCGGCACACATCTTGGGGGTACCGCCCATAAGCTCTACAAGCGCGGCGGCGGCAATTCCCGTAGCACTGCCGCATTCAGCCTGACAGCCGCCATTTGCTCCAGCTAAGCATGCATTGTTTGATATTACCATTCCAAAAGCCGCAGAGGTAAATATGGACATCACTATATCCTTTTTATTAAAACCTCTATCCTCATAAAGTGATACCAGACAGGCGGGCAATATGCCGCAGCTTCCGGCAGTGGGAGTGGCGACTATCTTTCCCATAGCGGCGTTACATAGGGAAACGGAAACAGCTCTTGCAATCACCTTTCCTATGGCGTTTCCGCAAAGAGTGTTATTTTTATCGGCATAGCTGTTCATCTTGTAGCCGTCGGCTTTCGTAAGACCGGAGGTGGATGTGACATCCTTCGACATTCCGTATTTCACGGATTCAATCATCACATCAAAACTCTCTTCCATTCTTTTATATAAGGCATCCTTATCCTCTCCCATAGCAATAGACTGATCCTCTAATACTATTTCACTGATTTTTTTATTTTTTTTGTCAGCCAGGTTTATAAGCTCTTCAATAGTGTTGTATTTTAACATAAAGCTCCCTTAAATTGTCCTTATCATAAATGCATTATCCACGTATTTTACCTGATTTATGGCATTTACCATAGTATCATCATAGTTGCCTTCTATCTCAATAGTCATAAGAGCGGTACCGCCTTTTTCTATCCTTGAGAGTTTGAAGTTAGAGATATTTATTTCTGAATATTTTTCACGCATCAGATTCGTGACGTCGGCGATTACACCGGGGGTATCTTTATGTATGACGAGTATTGTGTTAAATTCGCCCGTGAAATCCACCATCATACCGTTAATAGAATCTACCCTGATATTTCCGCCGCCTATGCTTGATCCCTCTATTACACCGACAGTTCCGTCCTTTAATGTGTATGAAATCCTGGCTGTATTCGGGTGAGCCCCTTTTATATCCTGTTCAATGAAATTATATTCAATTCCCAGATCCTGTGCAATTTTTAAGGCATCTCTTATCTCCTCTGAATAGCTGTGATATCCCATTATTCCGGCCAATAGCGCTCTGTCCGTTCCGTGTCCCTTATATGTTCTTGCAAATGATCCCGAAAGCTGTATATTCACCTTGTGCGGCATCTCATTATTCATCAGCTTATTTGCCACGCGTCCCAGCCTTACGGCACCGGCGGTATGTGAGCTTGACGGGCCTATCATAATCGGTCCGATTATATCAAATACATTCATAAACTCCTCCTATTTTCCCATACAAAATTTCTCAAAAATAGTGTTTATTAAGTCATCACCCACACTTTCACCGATGATTTCACTAAGAGATGTATAGGCAGCCATCGCATCAACCAGGATCAGATCCTCTGAAAGATTAAGATTTAAGGTGTTAATCACATTTTTCATGGAATTATAGGCTGATTTCAATGCCTCCTTCTGGCGCAGGCTTGTTATTATCATACCTTGTCCATTGTCCTTGATGTTATTATAAAAAAGCTTTAATATTGCATTTTCAAGCTCCTCTAAGTCAGTAGCCTCTTTTAAGGACAGTTCTATTATATCTCTGTCCGTGAGCTTCTCAATGTCATTTTTTGAAATTAGATTGTTGAGATCGGTCTTATTTAAAATAATAATGCAGGTGCTTTTATTTGCAAGCTTCAGCAGATTTATATCTTCATTTTCAAGCGGCCTTGAAGCATCTATTATGACCAGCAGTAAATCGGCAGTTTTTGCCGCAGAAATTGATTTTTCTATTCCGATTTTTTCGACTACGTCATCGGTATCTCTTATGCCTGCCGTGTCTATAAGGTTTAGTGATAAAGCCTTGATATTAATTTTTTCTTTTATTAAATCTCTGGTAGTACCCGCAATATCTGTAACTATGGCTGTTTCATAGCCTGAAAGTCTGTTAAGTAAAGAGGATTTTCCTACATTCGGCTTGCCTAATATTACGGTTCTTACACCTGTTTGAAGTATTCTTCCGTTATCATATGAGGATAATAGGGTGCTGATATTATTATTTATAAGCGAAAATTCCTGAACAAGATCATCGTGCATCAGATCTAAATCATAGTGTTCAGGGTCATCAAGAGCGGTTTCAATTTTCGCCATTTGATAAATAAGATTTTTTCTTATTTTACCGATTGCTGATGACAATGAGCCGGAAAGCTGATACATAGCATTATTAAGACTTGCATTATTATCGGCATTTATTATATCAATTACCGCTTCAGCCTCTGATAAATCTATGCGTCCGTTTAAAAAGGCTCTTTTTGTAAATTCTCCGGGAGCTGCCGGGACGGCACCGTTTTCAAGCAAAACCTCAAGGACCCGTCTTGTATTAAGTATGCCTCCGTGACAATTTATTTCTACAGTGTTTTCCGTAGTATAAGAGCGAGGTGCCAGCAATATATTCACCAGCACCTCGTCTATTATTTGATTATTACTATAGATATGACCATAGTGAATAGTGTGTGAGGGTTTATCGGATAATGGATGACTTTTTCCTCTAAAAACTCTATCTATTATTTCAAGGCTTGACTCACCGCTCATTCTGATTATTGATATTCCGCCGACAGAATCACCGGTAGCAATAGCAGCAATAGTAGTATTCATAGTATTAATGATGCCTTTTTCTCGGAGTAACAATGATTTTTCTATAAGGCTCATTGCCCTCGCTGTGTGTAGATACGTTTCTATCCCCCTGTAATGAATAGTGTATAACCTGTCTTTCATAGGGATTCATAGGTTCAAGCGTTACAGCTCTTCCTGTTTTTTTAACCTTTGATGCAATATTAAGAGCAAGATTTTCAAGTGTGGCTCTTCTTCTTTCCCTATAATTTTCAGTATCCATTTTTATATGCACGTAAGAGGATGCATCCTTATTTACAACAAGGGAAGTGATATATTGCAATGAATCCAAGGTCTGTCCTCTTTTTCCTATAAGTAAGCCCATTTCCTCTCCAGAGAGCTCTATTAAAAGGGAATTATCCTCATTATTAAATTTTTGTTCCACATTAACCTCCATACTCAGGTTTGTAAAAAGGTTATTCAAAAATATATTTACACTGTTTTTTACGTTGTTCTTTTCGTCATCCGACATCGCTGTAAAATTCGGATTTTGGGAATGATTTTCATTTATTTCTGTAGTTTTAACATCATCTTTTTTTTCGGACATTGCCGAGTCTTCAGGAGTGTGATTTTCCTGATTTGCAATATCGGGTTGCTTGGGTAGATCATCTTCAACTGGGGTTTCCATTTTCCTTGCCCTTATGACAGCATTTTTTGCACCAATTCCCATAAAACCTTTGCTGCCCTGCTCAATTATTTCATATTCTATTTCATCGCTGGCAGCACCCAGTATGATTTTTGCTTCTGTTAAAGCATCTTCAACAGTTTTTTCCTCTACTGTTATAAATTCAGTCATTTTTTACCTCCTTATCATTATCATCAGATGGTTCATTTTTTTTATCAGAAACTGTCTTCGAATTATCTTTTTTATTGAGCTTTTCAACCATTCTGGCCTTTGCGGCAAGAGAGCCTTCTTTTACAGGATTTGAATAGAATACGGAAGAGTCCGCATTACTTTTTTTTCTGGCTGTTTCAGCTCTTTTTTTACCATCCTCCGTGATCGTATAGCCGCCTGGATTTTTTCTTGCAGAGCCATTATGCAGCGCTGTTGCTTCTCTCACAGGAGGTAGACCATCCTTAGCTCTTTTTTCATTTATTATTTCAAGATTTTTTTCAACCAATGCGTCCACATTTATTTTTTTAACGTGATAATTTATTATCACCTGTTGAATGCATCTAATCAATGGACCCGCTATCCAGTAAATACCGATACCGACCGGAAATGACAAACAAAACCAGGCAGAAAAGATGGGCATAATATAGTTCATTGTGTTCATGCTTTTCATCATCTGATCGTTGGTGGCATTGCCGTTGCTTGCCTGTTTCGGAGTAAGCTTGAAGTTCACAAACTGTGTGACAGCGGCAAGTATCGGGAACAGTACAGCCCAGTAGACCTTTGCCTTTAACAAATTTAACGGGGTATCTGAAATATTTACACCGAAGAAATCTGTCATACCTCCGATGATCTTTGACGTATGAGTCACGGCATCGGTTACGGCGACTCCGTTTATTGTGGCAGAAATTGCAGGAAAGGCGGAGTGCACCTTTGTCCAACCGCTGGGAGCAAGCATATACAGCATATCTATTACTGTATTTATCTTTTTATCATCGGCATAGCTTGCAAATTTGGCAAAATTAGGCTTTGTTGAGGATTTTATATCTTGAGCAAGTTGAGTTAATAAAGTAATTGCCTTATCATCAAATGTCAATTTTTCCGCAAGCGGTCTTAGGGCATCACCTACCGGAGTGATATATGCAGGTATTGAATAGATAACGAACAACAGATTAAAAAGTATCAGTATATTTATAAGCGGCATAAGACAGGAGCCCACTGTGGTCACTCCATATTTGGAATAGACAAATTGGGTTTCTTCCTTTAGAAGTATAGCTGATTCCTGATCTTTTTTACCCTTGTATTTTGCTTGTACCGCCTGTAATTCAGGTCCCATTTTGCTTTGCAAAATAGCGAACTTTTGCTGTTGGTAAGTAAGCGGTGTAAGTACCATATATATTACAAATGTAAAAAGTATAATTACAGCGGCAACGTTTGATATATGAAAGGTATTTGTCATAAACATAAAAATACCGTTCATCACCGCCCCTAATAATGCCGAAATAAACGAAATGTGAAAAATTCCCGAGTGTTTTGTTAATAGATTTGCTTTCAAAAGCTTACCTCCTAATTTTGTTTCTAATCCTTTTGATTTTTACATATGGCTCGTCGGGGACGGGATCATAGCCTCCACTTGAAAAGGGGTTGCATCTTAAAATTCTGTATGACATCAAAATAAAGCCGCAAAAGGCTCCATGCTTTTTAATAGCTGAAAGAGCATAGGCAGAGCAGCTTGGAATGTAGGGGCAGCAGCAGGACTTAAGCCCCGATAGATATTTTTGATAAAATTCAATTATTGCTATCAGTATTTTTTTCATTTCTTATTTTTTATCAATTCGCCAAAGCAGTTTTTCAAACGAATCTGACAGCTGCATAAAATTGGCAGCTGCAGCATAGCTTCTTGCAACTATTATCAAATCAAAGCTACCGTCAACGTCTTTTAATCTTTTCTTCACGATTTCACGCAGGCGTCTTATAATTCTGTGGCGAATGACGCTATTACCCACTTTTTTACTAACTGAATATCCGACTCTTATGCACCCTGACTGTGTATTTAGCTTGTAGAGCACAAGATTAGAGTCGGCTATAGATTTTCTATTCGAATATACAGCTCTAAAGTCTTTATTTTTCATTTAAAATCCAAATTCAGTTTTCATTTGGTATATTATGATATAGTGAGCTTAGCTCTTCCCTTTGCTCTACGAGCTGCAAGTACCTTACGTCCATTAGATGTTTTCATTCTGGCTCTGAATCCATGAACTCTAAGCCCCGGTTTTCTTTTAGGGGTAGTTGTATTTAATTTCATAAGTAGCACCTCCTTTTTTACATACAAATGACATTATATGGTCTATAGTCCTATAAGTCAAGTATTTTTTAAATATATTCGGGTAGAAAAATTATTATTTTTTACCGTTTATTTTATCCGTTATTTTGCCGATAGCTGAATCAATTGTTTTTGAAACATTTCCAAAAATATCATTGGTAGCATTTTCAGCCTTCGAGGCGGCGGATTTTAGAGAGTTTGTAATTTTATTCATATTCTCTTTTTTAAAAGTGTCGTCTATCTTATTCTTTGCATTGTCCAAAAAATCATCAATTTTATTCGGCATAAGTTCATTCCCTCCTATGTAAAAGGCTAATTAATGTAAAGATATGAGGGTAGGGAATTTTCCGTTTTTATTTTTGTTTCTCCCTGTATTAACGGCAGGCAATAATCAATAAATTCATCATTCACATTGTTATGTGACGGAGCAATCATATTTATCGGTACAAATTTTTCTTTGTTTGCAACCTCGGTCACATCAACTAATGAATAGTCAACCTTATACGGATCATTATTAACACGATTTATGCAAACCATTTTTGCGCTTTCTTTTTCTATTACAGATTTTACTGCAAAAACACCCGCATCAAATGCTTCCTGAACATCCACTGCGGACTGACATTCCGCCGAGCATCTTTGCGTGAGACTGAATTCAATGCTTCTTACTTTTGTCTT
>JBGZAX010000079.1:0-25827 GCA_041844335.1 Lachnospiraceae bacterium | reverse complement strand
TTATATAAAGTTATGAATAAAAAGGAGTAATATAAACTATGGTTGAAAATAAGAACAGATGGCTTTCCTATAATGAAAAAGAGCTTGAAAGTCTTGAAAGCTTCAATAAGGAATATATAAATTTTATTTCCGATTGTAAGACCGAAAGAGAATGTGTATCGGAAGCTGTTAAGATAGCTGAAAAAAGAGGATATATAAATTTAAAGGATGCAATCAAAGAAAACATGGCATTAAAACCCTTTGACAAGGTTTATATGGATAATTACGGAAAGAGCCTTATTCTCGTAAATATAGGAAGAGAAGGCTTTGATAAAAATCTTAATATTTTAGGAGCTCATATTGATTCTCCAAGAATTGACATCAAGCAAAATCCATTATCGGAAGATACAGAGTTTGCATATTTTGATACTCATTACTATGGAGGTATAAAAAAATATCAATGGGTAACTATGCCTTTGGCTATGCACGGAGTTTTTGTAAAAGCGGACGGAACGAAAATTGAAATAAATATCGGAGAAAATCCTGATGATCCCGTGTTTTGCATTACCGACCTTTTACCGCACTTAGGTCAAGAGCAGATGGAGAAAAAGGCAAGTAAGGTTATAGAGGGTGAAAATCTTGATCTTTTAGTGGGAAGCAGACCGTTAAATGAAGAGAATTCAGGCGATGATAAAAAAGAAGAAAAAGAAAAAGTAAAGGCTAATATAATAAAAATATTAAAAGAAAAATATGATGTAGATGAAAAGGATTTTTTATCTGCGGAGCTTGAAATGGTGCCGGCGGGCAGAGCAAGAGAATGTGGACTTGATAGAAGTATGGTTATGGGATACGGTCAGGATGACAGAGTTTGTGCCTATACCTCACTTATGGCTATGTTGGATGTTGAAAAGCCTGATACCACATCTGTTTGTCTTTTAGTTGATAAAGAAGAGATAGGCTCTGTGGGAGCTACCGGTATGACATCAAGATTTTTTGAAAATGCTATAGCTGAAATAATGAATTTGTATGGAAAATACAATGATCTTTTATTAAGAAGAGTGTTGGCGGGTTCAAATATGATATCGTCTGATGTAAATGCAGCCTATGATCCGCTGTATCCTTCGGTTTACGAAAAGAAAAATTCCGCATATTTCGGTAAAGGCGTGGGATTTTGTAAGTTTACGGGATCGGGTGGAAAATTTTCTTCAAACGATGCAAATGCCGAATATATTGCAAAATTGAGAAGGGTTTTAGAAAACAACGATATTACCTATCAGATAAATGAGCTTGGAAAGGTGGATATAGGAGGAGGCGGTACTATTGCCTATATTTTGGCAAAGTACGGAATGAATGTTATTGATTGCGGTGTTCCTGTATTATCCATGCACGCTCCGTATGAGATTTGTTCAAAGTCTGATATATATGAAACATATAAGGCTTATATGGCTTTTTTGAATGAATTATAATATTATAAATGAGGAGGTAATGAGATGTCGGTAGCTTCGGTAAGAGAATATTTTAAGCAGTTCGGTATTGACGATAGAATAAAGGAGCTTGATGTATCAAGCGCAACTGTGGAATTGGCTGCTAAGGCCTTAAATTGTGAACCACAAAGAATAGCCAAAACTCTTTCGTTTATAGTTGGAGAAGATCCTATTTTAATAGTGACTGCAGGTGATGCAAAGGTCGATAATCATAAATATAAGGCGAAATTTGCAAAAAAGGCGAAAATGATGACACCTGATGAGCTGATAGAATTGATCGGACATCCTGTGGGCGGAGTATGTCCATTCGGTATAAGTGATAATGTGACGGTGTATTTAGATGAATCATTAAAAAGGTTTAAAACCGTTTTTCCGGCATGTGGAGATCCGAACACTGCTATTGAGATTACTATAGAAGAATTGGAAAAAATATTCCGGATATAAGGAATGGGTAGATCTTTGTAAAGACTGGGAATAGATGATTATAAGTAGATGAATATAAATGTATGACATAAAACAGGTATTTGATTTCAAGATGGTATTAAACTCCTGAAATATCTGTCTTAATCCTATATTTTTGAATTTGTTGGAACTGCTAAGATACCTTTGCAGTTCTATTTTATTAGAATTTTATTGACTAATTCCCCCATTTTCAATTATAATAAATATATAAGGATAATAAATCTGTCTTAAGCAATAAGGAGAATGGAAGGCATGGATAAAGACGATTGTAGGTACAAGGAATACGTGAAAATACTTAAAGATGAGCTGAAAATTGCAATGGGATGTACAGAGCCTATTGCCTTAGCCTACGCAGCTGCCGTGGCAAAAAAAAATTTAGGAAATATCCCAGACAGAATACATATAGGGGTAAGCGGCAGCATTATAAAGAATGTAAAGTCTGTATTTATACCGAACACTAACGGATTAAAGGGTATTGAGGCTGCGGTATCTGCAGGAATTATGGCAGGAAACGCTGAACTTGAGCTTGAGGTAATAGCCTTTGCCGAAAAAGAGGATATAGAAAAAATAGTTCCGTTTATGAGATCTGTGAAGATAGATGTAGAGCATATAGAAACGGAACACGTTTTTGAGATAGATTTAACTGTGTATTATAAAAATGATTATTGCAGGGTGCATATAGTTGATACTCATACAAATATTGTATCCATTAAGAAAAATGATCAGATTATATTTGAGAAAAAAGAAACCGTATCGGGAGCGATAAATAGCATAGATAAGTCAAAGCTTAACATAAAAGATATAGTGGATTTTGCAAATACGGTGGATATTGAAGATATAAAGTCTATATTGGATCCGCAGATAGAGCACAATATGAATATTGCCATGGAGGGTATGAAAAACAGCTATGGTGCTAATATCGGAAAGGTGTTATTTGAAAGCGACAACAGCATAAGATCGAAGATTAAGGGTATGGCTGCTGCCGCATCTGATGCCAGAATGAACGGATGCGAGATGCCGGTAGTGATAAATTCAGGAAGCGGAAATCAGGGAATCACGGTATCTGTTCCTGTGATAGTATATGCCGGAGAAAATAATTTAAGTGATGAAAAATTATATAGGGCATTGGCTGTGTCAAATCTTACCGCAATTCATCAAAAAACGGGAATAGGTACATTGTCCGCATACTGCGGAGCAGTGAGTGCAGGGGTAGGCAGTGCGGTCGGAATAGCCTATCTTGAAGATGCGGACCTGGATGAAATGGAGCACATAGTTGTAAATGCTCTTGCTATAGTTTCGGGAATGGTTTGCGACGGAGCGAAGGCCTCCTGTGCTGCCAAGATTGCGACGGCTATTGATGCGGGGCTTTTTGGAAAAGATATGTATGAAAAGGGACAAAATTTTAATTCGGGAGATGGAATAGTCGGAGATAATGTTGAAACTACCATAAGAAATATCGGAAGACTTGGACATGACGGAATGAAGGGTACAAATGACGAGATAATAAGCATTATGATAGGAAAGTAGATGAAACACAAATAATTCAAAGAAAATATCCCTGTATTTCTTTACTTTATGTTACGGAAATATTATAATTAAAACATAATCGGGGCTTGTTTTTATAATAAATATAAAGATAGGCTCTTTTGTGCTATTTTTTAAAATAACACATATTTAAAAATCATTAGGAGAAAAATATGAAAATAGAAGAGATAAAAGAGCTGATTGAGATATTTGAAAAAAGCTCCATTTGTAAAATGGATTATAGAAATGGTGATATAAGATTGAATTTGAAGAAAAAAGAGGCATATTCAAACAATAATGCTCCTTTGATTGTTGTTGATGAAAAAAAGACAGCATCATTTTCTGAGGGAAAGGAATTAAACAGAGAAGAAAAGTTAGAAAGGACAGAAGAAAAATCAGAAGCTCGGATTAATGGAGAATGGATTAAGGCTCCATTTGTGGGAGTTTTTTACAGGGCTGCAGCTGAAGGTGCAAAGCCCTATGTAGAAGTAGGAGATAAAATAGAGGTAGGAGATTGTTTATGCATTTTAGAGGCTATGAAGGTAATGAATGAGATAAAATCCACCAAAAAAGGAACTGTTCTTGAGATAAGGGCGGAAAACGGCAATGTGGTAGAATATGATGAAGATTTGATATTGATAGGAGAATAAATGATAACTAAGCTTTTAATAGCCAATCGTGGAGAGATAGCGGTAAGAATAATAAGGGCTTGTAAGGAGCTGAAGATAAAAACAGTTGCAGTTTATTCAACAGCTGACAGAGAATCGTTGCATATTCAATTAGCAGACGAGTCTGTCTGTATAGGAGCTCCAAGTCCTTTAAGCTCTTACCTTAATATGAATAATATTGTACAGGCAGCTATAGGAAAGGGATGTGATGCTATACATCCCGGTTTCGGATTCCTTAGTGAAAATACTGCGTTTGCACAATTAGTGATAGATAACGGACTTATTTTTGTTGGTCCATCTCCCAGGCTGATTTCATTATTGGGTGATAAAAATATGGCAAGGGCACAGATGATGAAAGCTGGTGTGCCTGTGGTTCCTGGCAGTGAAGATTTGATAAAATCCGCCGATGAGGGTTTAAAATTAGCCAAAAAAATAGGTTTTCCGGTGCTGATAAAGGCAAGCAACGGTGGCGGCGGAAGAGGAATGAGAAAAATTTACAATGAAAAAGAATTTGAAAATAATTACAATGCAGCAAGAGCCGAGGCTAAGGTGTGCTTTTTAGATTCCTCCGTTTATATGGAAAAATTAATAGAGGAGCCGAAACATATAGAAATACAGATAATAGCTGATAAATATGGAAATGTGGTGCATCTTTATGAAAGAGATTGCTCTATGCAAAGACGTAATCAAAAGGTACTGGAAGAGGCTCCCTGTAACTGTCTTTCACAGAATGTGAGAGATAATATGGTAGATGCGGCAGTAAGAGCTTGCAAACATCTTAAATATGATTCTGTAGGTACAATAGAATTTCTGCTTGATAAGGATAGGGAACATTTTTATTTTATGGAAATGAATACGAGGGTGCAGGTTGAGCATCCGGTGACTGAAATGATAACGGATGTTGACATCATAAAGGAGCAGATAATGGTAGCATCGGGTAAAAAATTGTCTATAAGTCAGAATGAAATAGAGTTAAGAGGTCATGCTATAGAGTGTAGGATAAATGCCGAAGATGTGGCTAAGGATTTTGCTCCATGTTCAGGAACTGTAAAATTTTTGCAGCTGCCCGGAGGAAAAGATGTAAGAGTAGAAACAGCCCTTTATAATGGGTATAAAATTCCGCCGTTCTATGATTCAATGCTGTTAAAGCTGATTGTCAAAGATAAAAACAGAGCTGCTTGTATAAGAAAAATGAGGACTGCTTTAGAGGAGCTGATAATTGACGGAGTGGAAAACAATATAGAATTTCAATATTTTCTTATGTATTCTAAAGAGTTTATCAACGGACGGTATAATACAGGATTTGTGGATAAATTTATAAAGGAGCTTAATAATAATGCTGAAGTCATTTTTAGATAGAAAAAACAGGTTGACAAAATTTTTCTCGGAGGAAATTTTAAGAAAGGATTTTGAAAAAAATATAAAAACCTCCGGTAGCAAAAATGAAACAAACACTATAATTAAAAACTGTCCGGTTTGCGATTTTAAGGCAAGTATCAGCGAATTTTCAAGCAATTATTATGTTTGCCCCAAATGTAATTATCATATCAGATTAAACGCTAATCACAGGATCAAACAACTTTTTGATGAAAATTCTTTTGAAGAGCTGTTTGAAAATATAGAAACACCTATGCCGCTGCCCATGTCGGATAAGCTTGAATATGGTGACAAGCTTAAAAAAGCAAAACAAACTACTAAGCTGAAAGAGGCTGTGGTGTGCGGAACCGGACTTATGAACGGTATAAAGGTGGCGGCAGCTGTTATGGACAGTCATTTTTTAATGGGATCAATGGGTACAGTGGTTGGAGATAAGATAACGAGACTTATAGAGTTTGCTACGGAAAAACGTTTGCCGTTATTAATATCCACAACCAGCGGAGGAGCAAGGATGCAGGAGGGAATATTGTCCTTAATGCAAATGGCAAAGACAAGTGCTGCAGTAAAAAAACACAGTGATGCGGGTTTATTATATATCACCCTGCTTACAAATCCTACCACGGGAGGCGTGAGTGCAAGTTTTGCTATGCTGGGAGATATAATAATAGCGGAGCCTGACGCTATAGTTGGTTTTGCGGGGAAAAGAGTAATAGAGCGAACTATAAATGAAACTCTACCACAGGAATTTCAAAAAAGCGAGTTTGTTAAGGAAAAGGGTTTTATCGACATAATTTTACAAAGAAGTGAATTAAAAGAAAACATAGTGATGATACTTAAAATACATGGCTATAAATGAGGTGAGAAATGGATCTGAGAGAACAGGAATCTATAATAAAAAACCTTGAGGAACAGATGAAGGAGTATATTAAGGAGGGCCTTGACACCAAGATATCTCAAATAAAAAACAGCATAATTAGGCAAAAAAGAAAAGCGTTCAGAAGTCTTACCGCTTGGGATAGAGTTTATCTTGCCAGACGTTTTGACAGACCTAAGGCTATAGATTTTATAGAAAGGCTTTTTGATGATTTTGTCGAATTACACGGAGACAGGTGTTTTGGAGATGATGCGGCTTTAATCGGAGGTATAGGCTATTTTCACGAAATTCCGGTAACTGTCCTTGCACAGGCAAAGGGAAAGGATGTCGGTGAAAATATTAAAAGAAATTTCGGAATGAGTAATCCCGAGGGTTATAGGAAAGCCTTACGACTTGCAAAACAGGCGGAGAAATTTAAAAGACCGATAATTACTATAGTGGATACGTCGGGAGCCTACCCCGGAAGAGGGGCGGAAGAAAGAGGTCAGGCGGAGGCTATAGCCAAATGTCTTTATGAATTTTCAACCTTAAAGACTGTTGTAATCTGCATAGTTGTAGGTGAGGGTGGAAGTGGAGGAGCCTTGGCTTTAAGTGTCGGGGATCACATAATAATGCTTGAAAATGCTGTTTATTCCGTGCTTTCTCCCGAGGGTTTCGCTACCATTCTTTGGAAAGATGTATCAAGGGCGAAAGAGGCAAGTGAATTGATGAAATTAACAGCTGATGATCTTTATCAATTAAATGTAGTAGATGAAGTGATAAGAGAAAAGGTTGGCAGTATTTCTGAAAATAAGGAGCAGGTTTTTGACAGTCTGGACAGAGCGATTTATAATGCTCTTTTAAATTTGCAGGCAAAGGACATAGAAGAAATTATAGAAAACAGGTATGAAAAATATAGAAAAATAGGAAGATATAAATGAAAAATTTAAAAATTTCGGGTTATGGAAAGGCCCTGCCTAAAAGGATAGTAACAAATGATGATTTAAAAAAATTTGTCGATACCAATGATGAGTGGATAGTACAAAGGACCGGTATTAAAAAAAGGCGAATAGGTGACGAGGGAGCCAGCTATCTTGCAACAGATGCGGCAAAAATGGCTCTTGAAGATGCAAGGCTTAAGCCTGATGATATTGATTTAATTATCTGCTCAACCGTTACTGCGGATCAAATGACACCCTCTGTTGCTTGTATGGTTCAAAAAAATTTGGGTATATCGGATATTGATGTGACGGCATTTGACTTAAACTCTGCTTGTACAGGCTTTATATTTGCACTTAAAACGGCGGCGGCATTACTTAACTCATTTCATAAAAGAGCACTTGTAATAGGAGCTGAAACCGTAAGCAGAATAACCGATTTTACGGATAGGAGCACTTGTATATTGTTCGGCGATGCCGCAGGTGCTGTGATATTGGAAAAAGCTGAAAATAATAAGGAAATGTATTTTTACACGAATTGCAAGGGGGATGACAGGTGGCTTAATCTTAAGGGATTTAAAAGTAATGTAGATATGAATAATAAGACGGTTGAGTCGGGTTTTACCAGAATGAAAGGTGATGAGGTATTTAAATTTGCCCTGAGAGCTAATGATGATGCTATAAAACAGGTGCTTGAACAGGCAGACATAAGTATATCTGATATTGATCTTATTGTACCTCATCAGGCGAATTTGCGTATAATAGAGGGAATTGCTAAAAGAACAAATCTTCCCATTGAAAAGTTTTTTATCAATCTTTCAGAGTACGGAAATACAAGCTCCGCAAGTGTGGCGGTGGCTCTTTGTGAGGCACACGAAAACGGCTTATATAAAGAGGGAGATAGAGTGTTATTATTAGGCTTCGGAGGGGGGCTGTCGTGGGGCTCTATTCTAATAGAATTTTAATGATGGGAGAGAAATTATGATAAATGAATTATTGGGTATCAAATATCCTATTATTCAAGGAGGGATGGCTAACATTGCCACAGCATCTTTAGCGGCGGCGGTATCTAATGCGGGAGGGTTAGGATTAATAGCAGGAGGAGCTTTAACTCCGGATGAATTGAAGGTTCAGGTTGAAAAATGCAGAAGTTTAACCGATAAGCCGTTTGGAGTAAATGTTATGCTGATGAACCCACATGTTCCGGAAATTATGAAATATTTAATAGAAAATCCTGTGGCTGTCGTAACTACAGGAGCCGGGAACCCTGCTTTGTACGTGGAAAAGCTTAAAGAGAATGGAACAAAGGTAATTCCTGTAGTAGCATCTGTTGCTTTAGCTAAAATGATGCAAAGATGTGGAGCCGATGCCGTGATAGCGGAGGGCTGTGAGGCGGGAGGACATATAGGAGAACTTACAACCATGGCACTTGTGCCGCAGGTTGTAGATGCTGTCAACATTCCCGTGATTGCGGCGGGAGGTATAGCTGACGGAAGAGGTTTTAATGCAGCAATAATGCTCGGCGCAGCCGGAGTTCAGATAGGAACCGCATTTTTAACGGCAGATGAATGTCCCGTTCACGAAAATTATAAGACCGCTGTATTAAAGGCAAATGATACATCCACAACGGTAACAGGAAGAACCTTAGGGTCTCCTGTCAGAGCTTTAAAAAATCAGATGACAAGAGAGTGCTTAAGGCTTGAGAAAGAGGGAATGTCGCAGGAGGAAATAGAAAAACTTACAATAGGCTCTCTTAGGAGGGCAGTACTTGAGGGAGATACTCAAAACGGTTCCGTTATGATGGGACAAATTGCCGGAATATGTAAGAAAAAAGGTAGCATACAAAGTATTATAGAATATATAATAAATGATGCGAAAGAAAAAAGAGAGTATCTTAAAAACTATGATTTTTGATTGGAGAATTTTATGAGTACAGCTTTTGTGTTTGCGGGTCAGGGAAGTCAGAAAGTGGGAATGGGACTCGACTTTTATGAAAATCGCAAAGAAAGTAAGGAAATATATGATTTATTTGAAACACCGTTTGATTTAAAAAGTATTTGCTTTAGAGGACCCGAAGAGGATCTTAATAATACCGAATTTGCACAACCATGTATAATTGCAACATCTCTTGCCATAGCTGAATCTTTAAGAGTTGAGGAAATAATTCCGGAATATGTGGCTGGATTAAGTCTTGGTGAATATTCGGCTTTAACCTATGCCGGTGCTTTTTCCTATAAGGATATTCCTAATATTGTATCAAAAAGAGCAAAGATAATGTCGACAGCTCTTCCTAAAGGCACAACGGGAATGGCAGCTGTAATGGGAGCTGACGTGGATGCAATAAAGACTGTGCTTGAAAATGTTAATTCAGGTGTCTGTGAGATAGCCAACTACAACTCTCCGGCACAGATAGTTATAACCGGAGAAATTAAGGCACTTGATGATGCGATAGGAATGCTAAAAGAAAGAAAGGCAAAGTGTATTAAGCTTAATGTAAGCGGAGCCTTTCATTCATCATTATTAAATGATGCAAGCAAGCAGCTTGATGAATTACTTTCAGGTTATGAGATAAAAACCCCTGAAATAAAGGTAGTGTATAATGTGTGCGGAACCACATCTGATGATGATATAAAAGGTCTGCTTGTAAAACAGATAAAGTCATCGGTTCGCTTTATGCAATCGGTAGAATATATGATAGAAAACGGTGTGAATACCTTTGTAGAGATAGGTCCCGGAAAGACGTTAAGCGGTTTTGTCAAAAAAATAAATAAAGATGTAAAAATATTAAATGTGGAAGATTTAGAGTCATTAAACAATACGATTAAGGAGATTAAAAAATGAGTGATAATAAAAGAAGAACAGCTCTTGTGACAGGAGCATCAAGAGGAATTGGTAGAGCTATTGCTGTAAGACTTGCAAAGGCAGGGTATAATATAGTGGTAAACTACAGCGGAAATGAGGAGGCGGCAAATGAAACGGTTTCTTTATGTAAGAAAGAGAATGTTGACAGTATTGCCGTAAGGGCAAATGTGTCGGATTTTGCCGAAGTTGAGGGTATGATAAAAACTGCTATTGATGAGTTCGGAAGAATAGATTGCCTTGTAAATAATGCAGGTATCACTAAGGATAAGCTAATTTTAGGAATTAAGGAAGAGGATTTTGATGATGTTATTGCGGTTAATTTAAAAGGAGTTTTCAATACTATTAAGCAGATTACTCCGATTATGCTTAAACAAAAATCCGGAAATATTGTAAATATCTCCAGTATAGCGGGATTGTGCGGAAATTTCGGACAGGTCAACTATGCCGCATCAAAGGCGGGAGTAATAGGAATTACAAAGACCATAGCAAAGGAGCTTGCAAGCAAGAATATCAGATGTAATGCGGTTGCACCGGGGTATACAAAGACCGATATGACAGCAAAAGTAAGAGAAGATATTTTCGAAAAGGCGATAGCGGCAATTCCTCTAAAAAGAGTGGGAGAACCTGAAGATGTGGCTAATTTAGTCAATTTCTTGGCAAGCGACGAAAGCTCTTACATAACAGGCCAGGTAATAAACGTGGACGGCGGACTGCTTATGTGAGCACTTAGCGAAAGCGAGAGAATCGAAGCTTGAGGTTAGTGCGAGCTACACCTAAATACTTAGAGAAAACAAGTCAAGAAGAAAGAAAAAAAGAAGGATGAAAAAGGAAAGCTTGACGCAGGTTGATCTTAGTATTTATGGTGTTATGTGAGCACTTAGCGAAAGCGAGCGGTATTGATTATAAAGGAAGGTATGTAATGCAAAAAAGAAGAGTGGTAATAACGGGTATGGGGGCGTTATCTCCTATTGGGAATACTATAGATGAGGTATGGAACTCTATTGTTAACAAAAAGTGCGGAATAGATAATATTACATTGTTTGATACGGAAAATTATAAGGTAAAGCTTGCAGGAGAGGTGAAAAACCTTGATGTGGAGCAGTACCTTAATAAAAAGGATATAAGAAACAGTGCCAAATTCATACATTTTGCCAGAATTGCTGCAATGCAGGCTGTTAAGGATTCTGAAATAGATTTAGATAAAATAGATCACACAAGGCTCGGAGTGCTTTTAGGCAGCGGCGTCGGCGGGATGGACGAAATAGAGCGTTCGGAGGATAAGCTTAGAGATAAAGGGCCGAGCAGGGTATCTCCATTTTTTATACCCAGTGTAATAATAAATCTTGCTCCGGGGGCGGTGGCTATTGATTATAATGCGAAGGGACACTGCAGTGCGGCGGTGACAGCCTGTGCATCTTCAAATAATGCCATGGGAGCGGCATTTCATAAGATAGCATACGGATATGAAGATATCATAATTACAGGAGGAACTGAGGCGACTATTACCCCTCTTGCGGTGGCAGGCTTTATGAATATGAGGGCATTATATGAGGGAGATGATAAGAATAAGGCAAGTATACCGTTTAGCAAGGATAGGAGCGGCTTTGTAATAGGAGAAGGGTCGGCAGTGCTTATTTTCGAGGAGCTTGAGCATGCAAAAAAAAGAGGGGCAAAGATATATGCGGAGATAGTGGGCTACGGAGACAGCTGCGATGCATTCCATATTACCGCACCGCTTGATGACGGCAGCGGAGCAGCCGTTGCAATGCAAAGAGCTTTAGATGATGCTGAAATTAATTACGATAGGATAGATTATATTAATGCTCACGGAACCAGTACTCCGTTAAATGACAAGATAGAAACCTCCGCCATTAAATTATGCTTTAAGGAACATTCAAAAGCTCTTGCAATATCGTCTACAAAGTCATACACGGGGCATTTATTGGGAGCAAGCGGTGCAATAGAGGCTGTGGTTACCGTGTTGGGACTTAAAAATTCTTATATGCCGCCTACAATAAACTATTCTGAAAAGGATGAGGAATGTGATTTGGATGTTATCCCTAATGAGGGCAGAGAGGTGAATTTCAGTTATGCAATGAGTAACTCCTTAGGATTTGGAGGTCACAATGCCTGTCTTGTATTTAAAAAATGGGAGGGCTAAATGTTATATAATATAGAGCAGATAAAGGAGATAATTCCGCACAGACCGCCATTTTTGCTTGTGGATAGGATATTGTCGATAAGTGATGACAATACCGAAATAATAGGGCAAAAAAGTGTGTCCATGAACGAACCTTTTTTTGCGGGGCATTTTCCTGAAAAGGCCGTTATGCCGGGGGTTTTAATAGTGGAGGCACTGGCTCAGACAGGTGCGGTACTTTTATTAAGTGCTCCTGAAAATAAAGGAAAGATAGGATATTTCGCAGGAATAAATAATATGAAGTTTAAAAAACAGGTGGTGCCCGGAGATGTTCTTACCCTAACAGTTAAATTAGCAAGGCATAAGGGATCTTTGTATTTTGCAAACGTTACGGCAACAGTAGACGGTCAAATTGCGGCAGCAGGCGAAATAATGTCAATTATCGCAGATTAATTAAGGAAAAGGAGGAAGGCTATGAGTATCAGAGAAGAGGCTGAAAGCTTAGAAAAGAGTATATTTAGTAAGTATGCTACTTTAAGTGTTAACAGCAAAGGCCGGGAAAGAGCAGAAAAGCCCTGTGATATAAGGCCTATCTTCCAAAGAGACAGGGACAGAATAATACACAGCAAGTCCTTCAGAAGACTAAAGGATAAGACACAGGTATTTTTAGCACCTATCGGCGATCATTACAGAAACAGATTGACACATACTCTTGAGGTAACACAGATTTCAAGAACAATAGCAAGAGCACTTAAGCTTAATGAAAGTCTTGCAGAGGCAATAGCTTTAGGTCATGATTTAGGGCATACTCCTTTTGGACATTGCGGAGAAAGGACACTTGATAAACTATCTCCCAGGGGCTTCATGCATTCGGAACAAAGCGTACGGATAGTGAAATACCTTGAAAATAAGCATAAGGGTCTTAATTTGTCTTATGAGGTAATAGACGGTATAAGAAATCATCAGTCAAGCGGAAATCCAAACACAATGGAGGGTAAAATAGTTCAGATTTGCGATAAAATAGCCTATATAAACCATGACATAGATGATGCTATAAGAGGCGGGGTTTTAAAAAATGATGACATTCCGAAGGAATTTACCGATGTTTTGGGGAACACCGTGAAGCTTCGTCTGGACACTATGATACATGATCTTATTATAAACAGCAGGGATAAGGATGATATAATAATGTCAGATGAAATAGGAGCAGCTGTAAAGGGTTTAAGAAAATTTATGTTTAACAGAGTCTATCTCAATGAACGTGCCAAAAAAGAGGAGCCCAAGGCTGAACTTATGCTTGAAACTCTCTACAATCATTATAAGAAAAATAACAGTCTTATTCCGCAAACATTCATCGAAGATTATGATATTGATGAAGATATAGATGTTATAATCTGCGATTATATTGCCGGAATGACCGATCAGTATGCAATCAGGGAGTTTGAAAAGCTGTATATTCCATTATCGTGGAGTGTGATTATATGAGTATTTCAGATGAGTTGAACAGCAGACTTAGCATAGTAGATGTAATTTCAGAATATGTCAGCTTAAAAAAGGCGGGAAGCGAATATAAGGGTCTTTGTCCTTTTCATAATGAAAAAACACCGTCATTCAGCGTATCGGAAAGAAAGCAGGCATATCATTGTTTCGGTTGCGGTTGCGGCGGCGGTATGATAAAGTTCGTGATGGACTATAATAATATCGATTATTCCGAAGCAATAGGGATATTGGCAAAAAAGGCGGGAATTGAGCTTAGATATAATAAAAATAATATCAGAGATGACAAAAAAATCAAAGAATTATACCTGATTAAACAAATTAAAGAGATAAATAATATTGCCGCACGTTTCTATGTAGGGGCTCTATACAGTTCGGTTGGAGAAAGGGCAATCAATTATTTAAATTGCAGGGGAATGGATAAGAAAGCGATTGCAAAGGCGGGGCTTGGTTATTCTCCAAATTCCTATGCTCTTTATGATATTTTAAAAGATAAGTATGAAGATGAGGTTTTATTAAAAAGCGGTACATTTAAGCTTAATAATAAAGGGAAATTGGTCGATATATTTAAAAATAGACTTATTTTTCCGATTTTAAACGAAAATAGAGAAGTTATAGCTTTCGGAGGTCGCACCTTAGACAAAGACGGAATTCCAAAGTACCTTAATTCACAGGAATCAGTTGTTTTTAGCAAGAAAAAAACGCTCTATGGCTTGTATTTGTCTCAAAGAAAGAAAAATCGTGATTATTTTCTTATCTGTGAGGGATACATGGACGTCATTGCATTAAACAGGGCGGGATATGATAATGCCGTGGCATCACTTGGAACAGCACTTACCGGCAGTCAATTACATCTGATAAAGGCATACACGGATAATTTATATTTTATGTATGACAGTGACAACGCCGGTATAAACGCCATAAACAGAGCCATACCGCTTGCTATAGCGGAAGGGCTCTATTTAAAAGTGGTTGACCTCAATCCCTATAAAGATCCTGATGAATTTTTAGCTGAAAGGGGGAAGGAGGAGCTTGAAAAAAGAATTGAAAATGCTATAAATCCGGTATTTTTTAAGGGAGACCTTCTTTATAGAGATGTTGATAAGAGAGATCCGGACAGCAGATTAAGATTTTTTAATCAGCTGTCCGGTATATTATCCGACATCAGCGATAATGTTGTGAGAACTGAGTATATCTCTTCTTGTGCCAATCGTTATTTATTAGATGAAAATTTGTTAAAATCCGAGGTAAACAGCCAAGGCTACCGAAAAGAGGTAAGGCATTTAAACGAGGAACAAAGAGAGAAAGACAGAGAAGTGCATAGAAAAAAGTCTAAAATTTTCAGTGAGGCTCAAGGAATGCTTTTGGCTTGGCTGATTGATGATAAAAATGTCTATGATTTTGTGGAACAATATATAGAAGAGGAAGACTTTACAGTAGAATTGTTTAGAAAATCTTACAATTCATTAAAAAAATCTTATGATGAATTTAAAGGCTTTACCTTTGACGGACTTTCTGCAGAAGAGGAAAGTGAGCTTACTTATATATTGTTAAAGGGAGCTGACTTTTTGACCGATAATAAGGAAAATAATTTTATGGCATTAAAGGAACTTATTATAAAGGTCAAAATGGAGGGATACGATGAATTAAAAAAAAGCTTGGAAGATGTTTCAAATGAGGAAGAGCTTATATCTAAAAGGAACGAATTGGCAAGAATAAAGAAATTGATAGAAAAAATAAGCGGTCTGAATAGTTTTTAACGGGTAAAGCTTTTAATCGGTTTAAGCATCATTTTGCTTGCTTTAAATAAGTAATTGCACTATCCAATAAATTTATCAAGGAAGGAATAGGGTATGCCTGAAAAAAAGACAGATAAGTTTTTAGAAAATATGGAAAAAGGAACAAATAGCGATAAGATTTCAAAAGATGCACAAAGTTTAAATTCTAACAGTAAGAAAACGGTGTCCAAAAAGGTATCAGCTGAAAAAGGGAAAAAATCTACAGCAGCCGATGTCAAAACAGAGTTTAAAGAAGAAAAGGCTGAAAGTATGGACTTTGTCAAGATGACTAAGGACGAGCAAACAGCCTATATAGCGGATAAATTGCCTGCATTATTGGAAATAGCAAGAAAAAAGAAAAATCTGATAGAGCGAAAAGAGATATTGGATTTTATTGGGGTTGATTTGGATCCTGACAGATTGGAGGAGATTCAGAGCTATTTGGAGGATAACAATATAGATATCTTTCCTATGCCCGACGAGCAGCTTGATGTGATAGTAGATGATGACATTCTTTTAGAAGAAAATGTCGAGGACATTGACATAGAAAAGATAGATGATCTTGATCTTGAAATGGATCTTGATAAAAATATGGAAAATATCAATGTGGAAGATCCTATCAGAATGTATCTGAAAGAAATAGGTAAGGTCAGACTGCTCAAACCGGAAGAGGAAATAGAGCTTGCGAAAAGGCTGGAGCTTGGAGATGAGGACGCAAAAAAAATGCTTGCAGAGGCAAATCTTAGACTTGTGGTAAGCATAGCGAAGCGTTATGTCGGACGCGGTATGCAATTTTTAGATCTGATTCAGGAAGGAAATCTTGGGTTAATTAAGGCTGTTGAGAAGTTTGATTATACAAAGGGCTTTAAGTTTTCCACCTATGCAACTTGGTGGATAAGACAGGCTATTACCCGCGCAATTGCAGATCAGGCTCGTACTATCAGAATTCCGGTACATATGGTGGAAACCATAAACAAGCTGATAAGAGTATCAAGACAGCTGTTGCAGGATTTGGGAAGAGAGCCCATTCCGGAAGAGATAGCTGAGAAAATGGATTTACCTGTGGAGAGGGTAAGAGAGATCCTCAAAATATCTCAGGAGCCGGTATCATTGGAAACTCCGATAGGAGAAGAGGAGGATAGTCATTTAGGTGATTTTATCCAAGATGAAAAGGTTCCGATACCGGCAGAAGCTGCGACCTATACCCTTTTAAAAGAACAGCTTGACGAGGTTTTAAATACGCTTACTGAAAGAGAAAGAAAGGTATTAAGATTAAGGTTCGGTTTAGATGACGGCAGAGCCAGAACCTTAGAGGAGGTAGGCAAGGAATTTGACGTTACAAGAGAGCGTATAAGGCAGATTGAGGCTAAGGCATTAAGGAAATTAAAGCATCCTAACAGAAGCAGAAAGCTTAAGGACTATCTGGAATGATGAATAAGGGTAGTTTTTTGAGTGAAAGATTATCTTGTATTTGTAAGCTCGCTCTTAGGGGCGAGCTTTTGATAGATATAGGCTGTGATCATTCTTACATTCCGATATTTCTTGTAAAAAACGGATTTTATGACAGGGCTGTTGCCTGTGATATAAATGACAATGTACTTAATATTGCAAGGAATAATATTCTCTTAAATAATTTAAATGAAAAAATCAGCTGTGTTTTAAGTGACGGACTTAAAAGCATAGATAAAAGAGCTGATTGTGTGGTAATAGCGGGAATGGGAGCGGAACTCATTGCGGATATTTTAAAGGCATCTGAAGAAAAACTTGATATGTTCGGCAGCTTTATATTGCAGCCGCAAGGGAAAACGGATATTCTGAGGAAAGTCCTATGTGATCTTTCATTATTTATAGAAGACGAAATAATGATCTTTGAAAAGGGGCATTATTACAACATTATGAGAGTTACAAGGAATAGCAGAAAATATGAAGAGATGCTGCGGCTTTATGATCCTGATACATATATAGAATTCGGTATTTTGCCTATTAAGGAGGATCTGAGGCAGATATTTTCGGAATATCTGAGTTTTAAAAAAACAGGATATAATTTAATCCTTGAGGCATTAAGCAATTCAAATTTTTCTGACAGCAAAAAAGAGGCGGATATTAAAGCCAGGTTAAACAGATGTAACAGCCTTTTGTGCTGATTTATTAAAAATTCACAGTGTTTTTCAGAAAGGTTTATTTATAGGAAAGGGCATATCTGGTATTTGTGATAAAGAGGAGGTTTTTATGGGTAGAGAATTCGATGTTTTTATAAATGATGATAAAATAAGTGTGGAAGAGGGGACAAGGTATATTGAGCTTGCAAAAAAGTATCAGAAAGATTATGAAAACGATATTTTATTGGTGCTTGAAGACGGAGCATTAAAGGAATTGCATAAAAAAGTAAATAACAATGTAAATATAAAATTTGTCACAGCCGAGGATAATGACGGTTTATCGACCTATAGAAGAAGTATGAGCATGCTTATGATAAAGGCTTTTTATGATGTTGTAGGCAGTCGTGACTTTTCCGTTATCATACATTTTTCCGTAAGTTCAGGATATTTTTGTACTGTAGACGGTTTCGTTGAAATCACCGATGAATTACTTAAAAAAGTAGAAGCTCGTATGACGGAGCTTGTAAAAATGGCGTTTCCTTTTGAAAAAAAGACCATCAAAACTCAGGAGGCTCCGAAGTTTTTCAAAGAGGCAAAAATGGAGCATAAGGCATCACTTTTAAAATACAGGAGTGCCTCTACGACGAATGTTTACAGATTAGATGATTTTACAGATTATTATTACGGATTTATGGTACATGATACCTCTTATCTTAAGTGGTTTAAACTATATAAGTATCAGGATGGATTTGTGCTGCAGATGCCGCCAAAGACTGCCCCTAAGGTCACAGGTGAATTTAAGCCGTCGGATAAGGTATACAGGTCGCTTAAGGAATCAGAGGAATGGGCCAATATGCTTGGTTCGAACACTGTAGGAAAGCTGAATGATATTATAGTAAATGGAGATTTTCAGGACTTTATATTGGTGCAGGAGGCGTTGCAGGAGGCAAAGCTTGCTAAGATCGCCGGTATGATAAAAGAGCAGAAAAGCAAGAGGTTTATTATGATAGCAGGACCCTCTTCATCGGGAAAGACAACTTTTTCAAGGAGAATGTGTATTCAACTTTTAGCCCACGGCTTGAAGCCTCACGCAATAAGCGTTGATAATTATTATCTGAATCGTGAGGATACACCAAGGGATGAATTCGGAAACTATGATTTTGAAAATATTACAGCTATTGATATTGAGCTGTTTAACAGAGACATGGAGGCATTATTAAGAGGGGAGAGAATAAATATGCCTCAGTTTAATTTTGTGACAGGCAAAAGAGAGTATCATGATGATTACGTGCAGCTTGAGGAAAATGATGTTCTTGTTATAGAGGGAATTCATTGTTTAAATGATGAGATGTCTAAAAATATTCCTGTGGAATCTAAATTTAAGATCTATATCAGTGCATTGATGATGTTAAATCTTGACGAACACAATCGCATATCCACTACAGACGGCAGACTTATAAGAAGAATAGTAAGAGATGCCAGAAGCAGAGGTAAGGGAGCCGCCGGTACAATAAAGATGTGGGATATGGTGAGACGTGGAGAGGAAAAATTTATATTCCCTTATCAGGAAAGTGCAGATGTAGTGTTTAATTCATCCATGATACATGAGCTGTTTATTATGAGGCAGTATGCAAGACCGTTATTATTGGGAATAGAAAAAAATGCCCCTGAATATTCAGAGGCGAAAAGACTTTTAAAGTTTTTTGATTATATTGTAGATATTCCTGCTACCGCAGTGCCTGCAAACTCCATACTTCGTGAGTTTATAGGTGGTGGCTGTTTTAACCTTTGATCAGATTTTTTTGAATGTGGTTTCAAGCTTTATATCAAGAGTCTTTAATCTCGAACTGATTTTTTTTGTTATTCTGTTTATGATTTTTTCTACGTCTTTTTTATCGTAGACGTTCATAACCAGTACAAGGTATTGATTGTTAGAATATTTTGTCATTACGTCACCGGTACGTAAATTAAATTTAATACTGTTTCTAAGGATATCAAGACCATGTTGTTTGTTTAAAATGGCAGAGTTATTGAGCTTATTAAAATCCACATTTTTAATATTTAAATTATCTATGGGATTTGGAAACGTAAAGAGTATCAAAAAGCCGCTGTTGTTATTCCTTTCCATATCTCTTTGTTGAAGAATATAGACAATTTTAAATATTTCATACGGGCATTCCAAGCAACCCACGTCTAAATTTATCACCTCCAAGTTTTTTTGGATAGTGGACAGATCTTTTTCGTAGCTGCCGATGGATTTTACCATTAAATGATAGAGCTTTTGATCTTTTTTGCTCATCTTATTATTTTTATTTGTTAAAAGGTTTTTGCCGGAATTATTATATTCCTTAAGGGCGGCGTGTACGTTTCCAAGCTTTAAATTTGCCAAAATCAGACCGTATGCCACCGCCCCCTCTTTTGGAGCTATTGTTTTGCAGTATGTAAGAAGTTCTAATAGCAGCACGTGTTCATTTTGGTTATCCAGAATTTCTGTCAGCTGTTCTATGGCGTTTACGTATAGCGAACGGTAGTATGAATTTATAGGGGCAACCCAAGCAAGCTCCTTTTTTCCGCTTAAAAAGTCGCCTTTATAGATATTAACAGCCTCTATTAATATTTCTCTTTTTTCATGCTCTGAGAGTACCGGATTTATGGTAAGCTTGCAGAGCTTTTCGAATTCTTCAAAGTCGCAGATAACAGGCAGCTTTGTATTAAAGCTGATCATAGAATTGCTGTAGACAATCATGTTTTTTGCATTTTCTATTCCTGCATCAGCTAATATGTTTCTAAGCCTGAATAGTATGTTTTTTAATGAATTCAGGGGATTCTTGTTTTTGGAGTTGTCCCAAAGCAGTTTTACTATATCTTCCTCCTGATTGGCTCTATCCTTAAAATATATCAGGTATTCCAACAGCTGCCATAGTTTTTTAGAGCTTCTGGTTGTTTCGTCTATTATGATGCCGTTATAGTCCATTGAGAAATGTCCAAACATCCTAACTTTAATCTCTTCCAAATTAGTAACCTCTTTTGTGAAAGGACTATCCGTATTTAAGGATAGTTCAATTAATGTCGGTTTATTTTGAGCGCATGTTATTTTGTTATTATTAATATAACGGATTTGGATAGAAATAGCAAGAGAAAATCTATTTTTACTGTAAACTTTAGTAATTAACCCTCAAACCCCTTGAAATACAAGGATATTTGCAAGAGAACAGATTAAATTTACTGCCAATTTACTACTTTTGAGGAAAAAAAGCCTTTATGTGCTGTAAAAACTCTTGCAGATAAAGGTACAATGGGCAAGAGGTATTCAACTCTTCGTTGGTCATTTGCAAAACCTCCTTCAAATAGATTGGATCGCCGATGAATTTATCATCGACGGTTATGTAACATTTCTATTGAGATGTTGCACTAATTTTTGAGCCTACTTCTCAACAATTATATTGACTTTTCCGTTCAGGCGAGTATAATATCTATTGAGATGTTGCATTATAAATATTATCAAGTTCTCAACGGAGGTGCCCTCAATGGAAATAAAACGGGATAGCTATCTTCAAAAGCTCATCTCATATATGTGGGACGGTCAGGTGAAGGTGATTACCGGCATTCGCCGGTGCGGAAAGTCTTATCTTTTGCGTACCATCTTCAAAAATTATTTGCTGGAGCAAGAGATTGCTGAAGATCATATCCTTGCCTATGAGCTGGATCTTGCCAAAGATATTCGTTATCGCAATCCGCTGGAGCTTGCCAAGGCGGTACGGGAACGTGTGGAAGGGCAGGCAGATCGTTACTTTTTATTCGTCGATGAAATTCAAATGTCGGACGAGGTGCCGAACCCTTATAATCCCGAAGGTAAAGAGATTACGTTCTATGATGCGCTCAACGATTTGAATTCTCTTTCCAATCTTGATATCTACGTAACCGGCAGCAATTCCAAAATGCTCTCCAGCGATATTCTTACTGAATTCCGAGGTCGGAGCGATGAGATACGAGTTCATCCGCTCAGTTTCTCAGAATACTACGCCGCTGTAGGCGGAGATAAGCAGGATGCGTTTGATGATTATGCCTTCTACGGCGGGATGCCGCTGATTCTTTCGAGGCCGGACGACACCTCCAGAATGAATTACCTCAAATCGCTCTTTTCAGAAGTGTATCTGAAAGATATCGTGGAGCGCAAAAGGATTCGTCGTGAGGATATCCTTTCTTCGACGCTTGATTTATTGTGTTCTTCGATCGGGTCGCTAACCAATCCAAACAACATTGCCAATTCCTTGAATTCTAGGCAGAAGTTGTCCGGAGAAAATACGGTTGCTCCTAACACCGTCAAAGCTTATATCGGCCATTTGGCGGACGCCTATCTGTTTGAAGAGTGTCGCCGCTACGATGTGAAGGGCAAGGATTACTTTGATTATCCAAACAAGTATTATTGCGATGATCTGGGACTTCGTAATGCTCGAATCGGATTTCGTCAGCAGGAAATGACGCATATCATGGAGAACATCATCTATAACGACCTGCGCATCCGTGGCTGTGAGGTAGATATCGGCATCGTTTATTCCTCCGAAAAAAACAAGAGCGGTCAAGTAGTTCAAGTCGCACGTGAAATAGACTTCATTGCAACATGCGGTGGAAAAAAAACCTACATTCAGTCTGCATATGCTCTTGGAAGCGAAGCAAAGGCTACAGCTGAAAACAAACCTCTTAGTCTGACCGGTGACTCCTTTCCCAAAATCATCATTCGGCACGATATTCGGAAGCGTTGGTATGATGACAATGGCATCATTAATATCGGCATCCTTGACTTTCTATTGGACGATACGCTTATCTGATTTCTTAATGAACGATCCCCCGAAGCTTTGTCTTCGGGGGATTTTCATATTTTTTGTAGCGGTCAGGCTTTATTTCATGATTTCCAATAGCAGCTCGTTCATGTCCTTGGCGGGCTTGCCCTGTACAAGCAGCGTGTTACGGAACCCAAGAAACACATATTACTTGTTTTGCGAAGTAAGCCTCCAAGTTGCCCAACTCTTTCTCATGCAACTCCTTCGTCACATCGGCATAGATATTCATTGTAGTAGATATATCCTGATGACCAAGGATATCTTGTATGAGCTTGATATTCGTACCGGCTTCACCCAACCTTGTTGTAAAGGTATGACTTTAAGAAAATATGTGAGTATCTCCCGATACACAAAATGCCGGAAATGGCTGAAAAGGCAGGCTATACCGGCATATAAGAACTTTTGAAAAGTTGGTTAAAAATCGTTGATGTAATATAATTTATATTTGCTAAATAATTTTGATAGTATTATAATGAGGTAATAAGACGGAATATAGCAGTGAACGAATATTATATGCAATTTACACTACCGATAATAAGAGTTTTTCGGTAGGGAGTATAGTTCGTGAAAGCGAAACGAAAGTTTCTATTTAAAGTTTTCGACGAATTAGGCGGAAAATGTGCTTTGTAATTGATAAAGAAGAACAGTATTATGTCATTGGTTACAGAAACAGGCTATTTTGAAATATATAAAAATAATAAGTCAAAGTGATATAAATATTAAATATGAGTGGTGTATGATTTTTTGAAGTGGAGGCGATTAAAGATGAAATTTTTTATAGGGGCTCTGATTTTTTTTATTGCAATGACACTTACCATAGCTTTTACAATATTTTTATATATTTATCTTGCAATTGCGGTGAAAAATAACAGAGATGTGCCCAAGTGGATGTATAAAATAGGACATGCCCTAAGAGGCAGAGGATTGGACATATATAAAGACTTTACAGATAAATCTGTATTAGACGAAGTCAATACTTATATAATAGGCATAGTAATAGCTGGGTTAGCGGCACATTTTATTTTTGGCGGCAAATATTTTGTAAATGACAAAATAGCGTTTTGGCTTTGGACGGGATTTTACATAATTATTCTTGTGAGGATTGTTATTAGGTTCGGGATAATGATCTTGGGCTTTATATTTCCTGCAATAAGAAGACCAAAGTATCAATCAAATCCTTCAGCCGCTGCGAATGCCGTAATCGGTATGTGTTTAATGTCAATATTTGCCTGTGCGCTGACACTGACTATGACGGGACTTCCTGTCAAAGCACCTGTTGTTCAAGTGGACGAGCATAGGATTGTTATCGGACATACGACAGCGAATGAATTGCTTTCAAACGGGTTTACTTTTTCGGAAAGGACTCCGAACGACATTATTGAAAATAAAAGAAACAGCCATTTTTACTTTGGGGAGACGGTTGAGCTTGTCAAAGACGGAAAAGGGTATGGATATGTGAACTTGACACCGAGATATCAGGACAAGGCAAGGCTGCAGGATTGCATTATTACATACTTCGGCATAACCTCGAAAAGCAATATGATTGATCATGTCAAAATATGTGATAGAAATATTTCAAAATTATCTCCTGACGATTTTGAAAATGAGAATGTTAGAGATGTTTTTTCGCTTTCTCCTCTCAGTTACCGAGAATCCAAAGTAAAAGGACATTATTCTCTCAAAATGCAGATCTATCCGTACATGATTTGGAACAGATATACAATAGAACTTGTTTTTTTCAGTGATGATAGACCGAATCAATTGGAAGTATATGCACAGCATATATTTTGGGAATAGCTTAACATGACAGGATTGTGTATAAAACTGCAGGTTTTATCGATCCGATGCTGAGGGTTTATGAAAAAATGACAGGGGCTGTTGCAAAATAGATGAGTAATCTCCGTGGAGCAACAGCTCCGTTTTTATGCCTAAAAATAAAAAAAACAGGCTCCGAAGAACCTGCAAGGAGGCTTTCCTTGATTTTTATTTTGGCAAAAAAAAAGAAGCATCGCTCCAGAACTAGAATTTAGTTATTTTGCGATACTCCCTGTTGTACTTATCTTACAGTCAAGTGAGCTGAAAAGGACATCCCATTATAAAGCAAGTGCTCCGAACGGATCCCAAGGCTCAAGCATTATAGGTTCCATATCAAGAATCCTTATGTATTTTTCATCAAGATATTTTTTATCCACCATGATTTGATAGTTATACTCTTCAAACCATTCATCGGACATTGAGAAAATACCTTTCTTCCCTCTTTTTTCTCCCCAAGAGTTCTCTACTCTCCATTTAATCGGTTTTTCATTTTCGTCAAGATCCACTCCCGTAAATACCATAGCATGTGTCAGAACACTTTCCTGATAATCAAGCCTTGCCGCCTTGTCAAACTCTCCCATAGGAGTTAATGCCTCATCATAGTCAAATATGTCCAAATCCATTATTCCCAATTCCCTATCCGACATCTTACCGACATCACAGCCAAACCACACGGGATTACCATCCTTTATGGACTTAATTGCGGCAGACTTCAGTTCCTCTATCGGCAGGTTCAAATATTTTATTGCTCCTGCCTCCTTTACAGTTCCCAGATACTTTATCGAATACATCTTTTCATAAGGCTTGTCCTCTGTAGGAGCATTGATTATGCTGATTTTATCGTCTAAATTCCAGCCCACATATTTATTGAAAAACTCTATAGGAGTTAGTCCTCTGTCCACATGATACTTTTCGTTTCTATCCTCATATTCAAAGTCGAAAACAGTAGGCGGTTCGCCCAGAGCTTTAGCTAAAATATTATAAATTTCATACAGCATATCCTCTTTCATTGCCGAAAGCTTTTCAGTTTTTTCGCCGTTTTGATAAGCCTCTCTTAATATTTTGGCATCACGCCTTAATCGTCTTGTAAGATTTGCAGATAAAACCGAGGTGTTTGATGAATGATAGGTTTCGGGCATCATATATTTCGGAACTATTCCATATTTTTTAAGTATTCCTCTAAACATATCCCACTGTCCGCCATCCTGCATAGGATCCTTCAGTATGAAACTTACAAGTCGTCCCTGTAAATCCTCATTCGCCGTTTCTATTATTGAATCCAGAAAATAGTTGGCTTTTTCAAGCTTATCCCAAAATAAAGTATAATTTTGGCTGAATTCTAATGTTTTCATATCAAGCTTATTCATAGTCTCAACTCTGGCGGTATTTAAGGCGGCGAACATCCAGCATCTGCCTGACTGTTTTTGCTCTGTTATTTCTCCCATTCTGGTAGTTTCTGAAAACATAAAGTTGTGTTTTCTTATAGCCTTTTGATTAAGGCTCGCCGCAT
>JBGZAX010000078.1:0-3859 GCA_041844335.1 Lachnospiraceae bacterium | reverse complement strand
TCAAGGTCATTTCTTCCAAAATGTCCATAGGATGAAGTCTGTCTGTAAATAGGTCTTTTCAAATCCAACATTTTAATAATTCCTGCCGGTCTTAAATCAAAATGTTTAAGCACAATCTCTTCTATTTTATGATCATCAATCTTTCCGGTTCCAAAGCTGTCAACAAATATAGATGTGGGGTTAGCTCTGCCTATTGCATAAGATACCTGTATCTCACACTTATCTGCAAGTCCTGCCGCTACTATATTTTTAGCCGCATATCTGATTGCATAGGACGCAGATCTGTCAACCTTTGTGGGATCCTTTCCAGAAAAAGCACCTCCTCCGTGTCTTGCATAGCCGCCATATGTATCAACTATTATCTTTCTGCCTGTAAGTCCTGAATCCGCATGAGGTCCTCCAAGAACAAATCTGCCTGTGGGATTAATCAATATTTTAGTGTCAGCTGTAATCATTTCTTTCGGAATAACAGCCTCAATCACGTACTTTATGATATCCTCACGCAGCTTTTCCTCCGTCACATCAGGAGAATGTTGTGTAGACACCACTATTGTATCAATTCCTGCCACCTTGCCGTTCTCATCATAACCCACTGTCACCTGTGTTTTGCCGTCAGGACGAATATATGTCAATGTCTTGTCTTTTCTGACCTTTGTGAGCTGACGAGCCAATTTATGAGCCATAGTAATTGGATAAGGCATATATTCCTCTGTTTCGTTGGTTGCATAACCGAACATAAGACCCTGATCCCCGGCTCCTATTGTATCCAAATCATCGGTCTTTTTATCCTTTCTAATCTCAATTGCCTCATCAACTCCGATTTTTATATCATTTGACTGTTCATCTATGGCGACAATAACACCGCAGGTGTTGCCGTCAAAGCCATAATCGGAATTATCATAGCCGATATCTAAAATAGTCTGTCTGGTTATCTTTTGTATATCAACATAGGAATTTGTGGTAATTTCACCCATTACCAAAACCAAGCCTGTGGTGGCACAGGTCTCACAAGCCACCCTGCTATCCTTATCATTTGTTAATAAAGCGTCCAAAATTGAATCTGAAATTGCATCACAAAGCTTATCTGGATGCCCTTCTGTAACCGATTCCGAAGTAAATAAATATTTATACATCACTAATCCTCCTTTATTTGTAATATCTATTCTATAACCTTTTCAGCATAGACAATTTCTATATCAGCTCCAAGAGATTTTAATTTTTTCTCATAACCGTCATATCCGCGCTTTATATAATGAATGTCTTCAATTACCGACTCTCCCTCTGCTACAAGTGCAGCTATAACAAGAGCGGCTCCCGCTCTTAAATCAAGGCTTTTAAGGGTTGCCCCCGTGAGTTTTTTTATGCCCTCTATTATTGCGGTATTACCCTCTACGTGAATAGATGCTCCCATTTTTATAAGCTCATCTACATACTTAAACCTATTTTCAAAAATACTTTCAGTAACTATGCTGGTGCCGTTTGCCACTGCCAAGGCTGCCGATATCTGCGGCTGCAAATCCGTAGGAAATCCGGGATATGGTTGCGTCTTTATCTGAGTTGAATTTAACCTGCCATTTTTCCTTACTCTTATCGCATCGTCATATTCTTCTATCTCACAACCCATTTCCATAAGCTTTGCACCGGTTGCCTCCATATGCTTGGGAATAACATTTTTTATCAAAACATCTCCGCCCGTTGCAGCTGCCGCAAACATAAATGTCCCTGCCTCTATCTGATCCGGAATTATCGCATATTCCGTACCCTTAAGCTTAGGTACACCATTTATCCTGATCACATCAGTACCGGCACCTCTTATATTTCCGCCCATACTGTTAAGAAAGTTTGCCACATCGACCACGTGCGGCTCTTTTGCCACATTTTCTATAACTGTTAACCCCTCGGTCATACAAGCCGCCATCATAATATTTATTGTGGCACCTACCGACACCACGTCCAAAAATATATGTGCAGGCTTAAGCTTTTCGGCACTCGTACTTATTACTCCATGCTTTATCTCCACATCGGCTCCAAGCATTTTAAAACCCTTTACATGCTGATCAATCGGTCTGCTACCTATATTACAGCCTCCGGGCAACAATACCGCAGCTTTATTGTGTTTTCCCAGCAAGGCTCCTATAAAATAGTACGATGCCCTGATTTGCTTAATTGCCTCACTGTTTACAACCTCCGTATTAAGAGCTCTCGGATCCACTAAAATAGTACCCTTTTTAACAAAAGAAACCTTAGCTCCGATGTCTTTCATAGCCTCAATCATAACTCTTATGTCCTTCACATCGGGCAAATTGTTGATTGTGACCGGCTCACAGGACATCATAGACGCTGCTAATATAGGCAGGGCGGCATTTTTCGCTCCATCAATCGTAACCTCTCCCACTAAAGCCTTGCCACCACGTATTAAATACTGTTCCATTATAACCTCTTGTTTTGTCAATTTTCAATTAGAGATAAAACTTCGATCGCATTGTCTAAAACTACAGCCTTACAATGCTCATTCAGCCAATTTTCAAATTCCGGATTAGTAGTCTTAAACTTAAAAAATTCCAAAGCCAAAATTGCTAAATAACGAAATCTTGCCGGATGCATAGCTCCTCTGCATAAAACAAAGTAATAGCCTCCGTCCTCTCGTCTATAGAGGTTGCTTAATGCCACCAGATATTCTTTTCTAATATTTATACTGCCGGCATAGTCGCGAGCCTTTTCAATAGAATCCGCTTCAAACACTAAATAATCATAATCCGGTTTTCTCTTATCCTGTATTGTATTTCCGTATTTTGCAAGCAGCCTCTTAACATCCTTATCAAGCTTAAGTGCCGACTTTGTCATATCATCTTTTCCTATATCATTTTCGGAGTTGATGCGATTTGCCAAAGCCGCTAATTGTCTGAACACCTGTTTAAAATCCTCAGTGGCATCCGAGAATGTCAAAGCTATTGAATTTTCAGGTAAAGCCACAATGTTTATAGAAATCATGTCTCCATTCTTTTTATAATTAAGCTCATTAATCATCTTGTCAAGCAAATAGTCAATCAGCTCTCTTGCAGAATCACTATTTTCAAAAAAATCCGACAACTGTACCCCGTGTGCGCTGAGGTCCTCCTCTGTCAGCACACATTTCACTGTTCTTTTATCTACTCTAATAAATTCCACTAAAATCACTCCTATCCTAATTATCAGGTAATATCTTAAGCATACGAAGAATTGCAGGATCTGCCGACAATCCGTAAGAATACTTTAGAAAATACCCTGCTGAACGATACTGTCCGAGCTTCGCATAATGCAGCCCGTAAGAATACAAAACCGATACTATTTCATCAGATACTCCAAGCTGTATCGAATTCTGAGCGAACAACTTTTTTATAGTTTTATCACTCGGCTTTTTTATTATCCGCTTTCCATTTTCAGAAATGGCATCAAAAATACTTTTTGCTCCCTCAAAATTCCTATCAAGCTCCATTGCCACATAAATAAGTGCAATTGCAATATCAATCTTTTTGCTGTCAAAAAAATAAATAGCAAGATTTGAATAGGCTCTTGAAATAGCTCTGACGTGATATGCGTATTTTAATATTTCCGCATTTACAGCCGCAAACATATCCATATTCCCAAGACACCTATAGCTTTCGGCATATTCAAACTTCGCTGTAAGATTCATCGGATTCCACCTGATTGATTTTACTAAATTCTCTCTTGCCTTTTCAAATTCCAGCTTTTCAATAAGGAGCCTTCCGTAGGTTCTGTACAAAGATGAGTAATCATCTCCTGTAAGCTGTACTTCCTTTTCCGGCTTAAAAAGATGATAATATAGAACCTCTTCTATCGGCTTAAAAAAGCTCTTGTA
>JBGZAX010000077.1:0-16393 GCA_041844335.1 Lachnospiraceae bacterium | reverse complement strand
GTATTTATTTTTTATTTAAAAATATGGAATTAAAATAGAAATTGTAGTATAATTGATAAAAACAATGCAAAAAATATAGGTAAGGACAATGAATTTAAATAAAACAGGAAGAAATTATAGAAGAGAGGATAGCGTAATAAGAATAGGCGAGGTGTCTATAGGAGGAGGGGAATTTCAAATCATAGCAGGCCCCTGCTCCGTTGAATCTGAGGAGCAAATTTTAGAAATATCAGATGTGCTTAAAACCACTGGAATTAAAATTTTACGTGGAGGAGCCTTCAAACCTCGAACCTCTCCCTATGATTTCCAAGGATTGAAAAATGACGGTATAAGACTTTTGTCGGAGACAAAAAAACAGACAAATCTTTTAATTGTATCAGAGGTTATGGGGATAAATGAACTCCCGTTATTTGATGAAATCGACATAATTCAGGTGGGCGCAAGAAATATGCAAAATTTTGAGCTTCTAAAGGCACTAGGTAGAATAAATAAACCTATACTGTTGAAAAGAGGCTACGCAAACACCGTCTATGAATTATTACAGAGTGCGGAATATATTATGTTGGAGGGCAATGAGAACGTGATACTGTGCGAAAGAGGTATAAGAACATTTGAAAATGCCACCAGAAATACTCTTGATCTTTCAATAATCCCCGTAGTAAAGGAACTGTCTCACCTCCCGATTATAGTAGATCCGAGCCATGCGACCGGGAAAGCCTCCTATGTTGCAGCTATGGCTATGGCTGCCACCGCCGCAGGCTGCGATGGCTTATTGATAGAAGTACATAACAATCCGGAAACTGCTCTTAGTGACGGAAAACAATCGCTGAACCCAGAAGAGTTCTCTGATCTTTATAAAAATGTGAATAAAATAAGAGCCTGCATTAACAAATGATATGAAAAATTTAATTTTGAACAACAAAAAAACAAATGTGATTTTTTTGAGCGATACTCATGAAATTTTGCACTTTTTGAATATGCTCAATCCAAAAAAAGCTATGCTGATTACCGATAATACCATAAGTGATATTTATTTAAATAGAATGCTTGAATTGTTAAAAATCACCAATATAAGCATCTTTTCTCACATAGTAAAATCAGGGGAGAACAATAAAAGCATAGACAACGTGCTAAAAACAATAGATATCTTATCTAAAAATGATTTTTCAAGATCGGACTATATAATAGCTCTGGGCGGCGGAGTTGTATGCGATATGACAGCACTGACCGCTGCTCTTTATATGCGAGGTATGCGCTTAATTCTTATCCCTACCACCCTGCTTGCAATGGTAGATGCCGCAATCGGAGGTAAGACCGCGGTAAATTCAAAATACGGCAAAAATCTTATCGGAACCTTTTATCAGGCAGATAATATACTAATTTGTAAGGACTTTTTAAAAAGCCTCGAGGGCACGGATATTTCCTGCGGAGTTGCGGAAATTATAAAATATTCCTGTATAAAAGGCAAATATGTGATGGAGCTTTTACAAAAAAGTATAGAGATTAAGGACAAAAAACACATAATTGACTACAATAACATAGAGCTGCTGTTAATAGAATGTATAAAAATCAAACTTAATATAATAAAAGATGACCTATACGACAATGGTAATAGAAATATCTTAAACTTAGGTCATACTATAGGGCATTCAATTGAAAAAAAATCGAACTTTTCAATACCACACGGAATTGCCGTGGCTATGGGACTTTCTTTTATCGGAAAGCTGTGTCTTAAAAAAAATATATTAAATAATAAAAGCTATGATATTCTGATAGAGTGCCTTAGATACTATATGCTTAAAATCAAGCTGCCGTTTGACATAAAGGAGCTAATCCCATATATACTGAAAGATAAAAAAAACAGCGGTAAAAAACAAACTCTTATTTTATTTGAGGATTTCGGAAAATGCAGAATAGAAAAAATAGATAAAAGCATACTGTATGATTATTTGGCGGAATAAAAAATGAATGTGACAATTAAAAAAAGTATATTAAAGGGCAGGGTAGCCATAATTTCATCAAAGTCGCACCTGCATAGGGCATTGATTGCAGCCTGCTTTTCAGATAACAGATGCAGGATATTTTGTGACAATAATTCCGATGATATTTTAGTTACAATAAATATCATAAAATCACTTGGTTCAAATATCAATCAGACCCGTGACTATATAGATGTAGACCCGATAGATAAACGCCTGCTATTTGATAAAGTCGAATCCGATCATAAATTTACATTTTATTGCAGGCAAAGTGCCACGAGCTTTAGATTTTTCCTTGCAATATCAAGTGTTTTAGGACTTAATGCGGATTTTATTTTAGACCCCTCTCTTAGAAAAAGAAAAATAGACAGCATTTATGATTTTTTAATAAGAAATAAAATAAACCTAAGAGTTGAAAATGAAATAATCAGTATAAACGGCAGAATAAAGGCTTCTGAATTAATTATAGATGCAAGCCTGTCATCTCAATTTTTAAGCGGTATGCTTTTAGGTGCGGGAATATTGGATGAAGAAATAAAAATAATAGTGGATGATAATAAAAAAATCGTGTCAAAAGGCTATGTTTTAATGACTCTAAGGGTGCTTGAGGATTTTTCGGTAAAAATTATAAATGAAAAAAACTCCTATATTAAGCAGAAAAATTCAACCTATAAGAATAATTTTAGTGAATATCATATTGAAGGCGATTTTTCAAATGCAGGTTTCTTCTTGGCACTTAAGCTTTTATCTGAGCAAAATAACAATATAATAATCGAAAATCTGCCAAAAAATTCAATACAACCGGATAAGATTATAATAGATATACTTAAAAAAATGGGAATAGAAATGTCTTATAATAATGATCTTCTTATATGTAAATCAAACAGCTCTATACAGCCGATAGATATTGACATAATCGATAATCCCGACATTCTTCCGGTATTGGCGATTTTTTCAGCATTTGCAAACGGAACAAGCATTTTTCATAATGTAGACAGGCTGAAAATAAAGGAAAGCAATAGAGTTTTCGGAATAATAAAAATACTTAAAGCCTTTAAAATATACTCAAGCTGTCAAAACAACGCACTTTATATAAAAGGCGGAATTGCAAATAAAAGTAGCCGCTCACCCATATACATAGACACGAATTTTGATCACCGTATGGTGATGCTGTCCTGCACTCTATCCTGTCTTATAGACAGAAATGTTACCATAAAGGATGCGGAATTTGTGTCGAAATCCGATCCTCTGTTCTTTAAAAGATTGGCGGACTTAGGTGCGAATATAACATATTTATAAGGAAATTTATACTATGGGAATTTATATCGGAAATAAAATAAAGCTGTCCGTATTCGGGCAATCTCACTCAAAAGCTTTGGGCTTTGTATTAGAGGGTCTGCCATCCGGAATAAAAATCAACATGGACGAGATTAAAAATCAGCTAAAAAAAAGAGCCCCTATATCCTCATTTGACACGCCAAGAAAGGAAGATGATGAAATAGAGATTTTATCAGGTATAAGGAACGGATATAGCTGCGGCTCTCCTGTTGCTCTTATGATAAAAAATAAGGATATAAAAAGCAGCTACTATGAGGAGATAAAGGACATTCCAAGACCATCTCACAGCGACTATCCCGCCCTTATGAAATTTCATCAATACCATGATTTTTACGGCGGAGGAGAATTTTCGGGAAGATTAACCGCGGCAATTGTTGCCGCCGGCGCGATTTTGATGCCGGAGCTTAAAAAGAATAATATAGAAATTGCTGCTCATATTTTAAACATCGGAAAAATAAAAGACGAAAAATTTGATCCCGTCGATCCTTCAGAGCAGATGAGAAATTTATCTGACAAACCATTTATTTTAATAGAAAAAAATAAATCAGATCAAATGCAAAAAGAAATAGAGCTCTATTCTAAAAATAACGATTCGATAGGGGGCAGCATAGAATGTGCAATTACAGGCTTGTATGCCGGTATGGGTTCCACAATGTTTGACAGCCTTGAGAGCAGACTTTCTCAGGTACTGTTCTCAATACCTGCGGTAAAGGGAGTAGATTTTGGAAATCCGTCCTGCAATGAAATGTCCGCCAGCTCATATAATGATGAATTCAGAATAGAAAACGGCAATGTATTCACCACAAGCAATAATTGCGGAGGAATACAGGGAGGCTTATCAAACGGTATGCCTGTAATTTTTACAGTCAAGATAAAGCCTACTCCCTCCGTTTGCCGTACTCAAAACAGCGTAAACCTGAAAACGGGAGAAAATACAAAACTGACTTTAAAAGGACGCTTTGACAGCTGCATAGTTCAGCGGGCGGTGGTATGCGTGGAGGCTGCCGCTTCAATTATAATATATGATTATTTTGAAAGGAACTGATAAAAGGGGTTGATATGTTAAAAAGTAATTTAGATTTTTTGAGATTAAAAATAGATGAAGTAGATGAAGAGATAATAAGCCTGTTATTTAAACGAATGGAAATAGTTGCAGAAATTGATAAATATAAAAAGGCAAAAAATATTCCGATAGATGATAAAAAAAGAGAAGACGAAAAAATACAGATAGTAAAGAACTTGGCTAATTTAAAGAATCTGAATGAAGATATAACCGCCGACATATTTAAAGAAATCATAAATATGAGTAAGGAGTATCAAAGAAATAAAAAGATGATTTAAAACATTTGTGTCTGCCGGGATAAATCCACGACAGACACAAATGTAGGTATATTCATGTGACTATAAAAGCCACTACGAGGGGTCGATAGTCAATCAACTATCTGAGTTAAATTATACAATCATATTGTGTTCAAATTATGAAAATCATTTAATAGAATTAAAAAAACCGGTCCAAATTTTTGTATAATTTGTATCATTTTTTTAATATTTTTTATATACTTTAAACAAATATTAATTTACGGAAATCGTATTCACGCCATCTAATGCCCTATTAAGATATTCATCTATGTGCTCTCTTAAATGCAGCTCAGACTTTTTAATTCTCTCCAATTTAGGTTTAGTTACGGGATGTTTGGCTACAAATATGGTACAGCAATCCTCAAACGGTAAAATAGAGGTTTCAAAGGTTCCTATTCTCTGCGCTATCTCTATGATATCCACCTTATCCATACCTATTAACGGTCTGAACACAGTCAAATCACAGATATCATCAGTCACATTTATAGATTGCATAGTCTGACTGGCTACCTGCGCAAGGCTCTCTCCGGTAATAAGTGCGGTGCACTCATATTTTTCGGCAAGCCTTTGCGCTATTATCATCATATATCTTCTCATAATTATTGTAAGTTCATCGTGAGGGCATTTTTCATAAATATATCTTTGTATTTCTGTAAAATTAACAATATGAAGTCTTATACTTCCTGCATAGCTTGCCACAATTTTTGCCAAATCCACCACCTTTTGAAGAGCTCTTTCACTTGTATAAGGCGGAGCGTGAAAATATACCGCATCTAAAGCCACGCCCCTTTTTGCCATCATATACCCTGCTACCGGGCTGTCTATGCCGCCCGACAACAAAAGCATACCTCTTCCGGAGGTTCCCTGCGGCATGCCGCCCTGCCCCTTTATAATTCTGGTAAAAATATTTATCCTGCTCCTTATTTCGATATGTACCATCACCTCTGGATTATGCACATCTACAGAAGTTTCAGGAAATGCCTCAAGAATTCTGCCGCCCAGCTCCTCATTTATCTGCATTGAGTTTAAGGGATAATTTTTCCTTGCTCTCATAGCCTTTACTTTAAAAGAAAAACACTTTTCTTCATAATTTTCTTCAATGAATTTTATCACATTATCCGCTAAATCATCAAAGCCGTTGTCCTGTAGCTGTATCATAGGACAAATTCCCACAATTCCGAAAATTTTTTGCAGCCTATCTGTTACAAGCTTGCTGTCACTGTCATCAAGCATTTTACAATAAATCCTGCCCTCTTCATAAGAGATTTTTGCCTTAATGTTTGAACCTCTTAAAGACATATCAATAGTATTAATCAGCTTGTTTTCAAAAATTCTTCTGTTATTTCCCTTGATTCCTATTTCTCCATACTTTATCAAAAAAGCCCTGTTCATAAAAACCTCTCACCTTCTCACATATTTTCTTAATTCTTCTATGGCGTCCTTTAATTTTTCCACAGTAAAATCTATCTCATCTATTGTGTTATCGTGACTGAAGCTTATCCTTACGGTGGATTTTTGCAGCTCAAGAGGTACTCCTATAGATGTAAGTGTCCTGCTGCTTAAAGCCTTTTCATGGCTGTGACAAGCACTTCCAGCGGATATGCAGATCTCGTGACTTGACAGCTCATTTAATAAAACCTCACTCCTTACGTCCTTTATGGAAATAGAAACTATGCTGTCTGAATAATCGTCGGCTATCGGACTGTTTATAATAACACCGTCAATCTTCGACACCTTCTCTACAAAATATGACTTTAATTTTCTTAATACAGCCTTCTTTCCCTCGAAGTCATCATATGAAAGAGCCAATGCTACACTTAAGGCAAGAGTTCCTGCCACATTTTCAGTGCCCGATCTGAAGCCTGCCTGCTGCCCTCCCCCAAAAATAAGCGGTCTTATATTACAGCCTATTTTCTTATATAATAATCCTACTCCCTTAGGTCCGTTAAATTTATGGGCGCTGGCACTTAATAAATCTATGCCCAAATCCTCCACATCTATTTTCATCTTACCAAGAGCCTGTGTGGCATCCAAATGCACATAGCATTTGGGATTGATTTTTTTTACAAGCATTGTGACAGCCTTAGCATCCTGTATCACTCCGATTTCATTATTGACATAGATCAGATTAAATAAAACAGTGTCCTTTGTTATAACTCTTTCTACGTCTTCAAGCAATATATGTCCTCTTTTATCATTGCCTATAAATGTCACGGTATTTCCCATTTTTTCCACCTCAAGCAGACAGTTATGCGCCGCCGAATGTTCCATAGTGCTTGATACAAAATGCTTGGATTTTTTATAATTACAGGCTCCGTATATTGCCGTATTTATGGATTCCGTTCCTCCCGACGTAATAAATATCTCATCCGCTTTTGCATTTATAATTTTCGCTATGTTATCTTTTGAAGATTTTACAAGGTTTTCAGCCTCAAGTGCAAATGGATATAATGCCGAAGGATTGTAAAAACACTTAAAAGCCGCAAACTGCATCGCCTCAAATACTTCTCTTCTGCAAGGGGTTGTAGCCGCATTATCAAAATAAATCATATCTATACTCCATTCTTTTTTATTTCAGCTTTGCCGTAATAGACACCCATTCACCCATTTTAAGCCTATTTACAACCGTCAATTTATTTCTTTCTAAAAAGCCCTCTACATAAGCAGCCTTGATATCAAGTATTCCGGAAAGCAAATAGAGGGTATTCTCATTCATAAGCTCTTTTACAAAAGGAGTTATCCTTTCTAATACATCAGGTAAAATGTTGGCAATAATCAAGCTGTAACTATTCTCCTTCAGCTCCTCAAATAAATCCTTATTATCCGCTATATCTCCTATTTTCAGCGTAAACTCGTCAGCTTTCACATAATTATTTGTAAGATTGTCATTTACGGCAATAGAAACATTAGGATCAATATCCACAGCCGACACTCTTTTCGCTCCAAGCCTTAATGCCGCAATACCTAAAATCCCGCTACCACACCCAAGATCCAAGATATTACAATCAGTCAAATCCATATTCAGCATTTCCTTTATACAAAGCTTGGTGGTTTCATGCTTTCCTGTTCCGAAGGCGCTGCCCGGATCCATTCTTATTACGATGTTATCGGATCTTTCATACTCCGTACTGTCCTCCCAACCCGGCACTACTGTAAACCTTCCGATATCAAATGCCTTGAAGTATTTTTTCCAGTTATCCTGCCAATTCACCCGACTTATGTCGGTTTTTTTTATATCGGTATCCTCCAGTAAATTAAGGTTTTTTAATTCTTCAAGCTCCTCCCTTACTCTCGATAAAATCTTCACGGTTTCATCATCGTCATCGTCTAAATAAAAATGTAAAAAAGCCTCTCCGTCATCCTCCATTTCCTTTGGAATATCCACAAACATTTGTGAAAGATCCTCATTGCTTAGAGGGATTTTATCGTCTATTTCCACACCGTCGACTCCTACATCGCAAAGAGATGCTATTATCACGTCCTCGTTTACCGATGGTATCCTGATACTGTATTTTATAAGCCTCATATTTTCACCCGACACTCCTTATTTATAAAGTCTTATACTGCAATTAATAGTCTCTTTATTTTTGTCCGTTGTGACAAAGGCTATATTTAAGCCGTTTTCATCTTCAAGCTTTTTTATTACAAACTCTTCCTTATAGGCAAGCGACTTATTATAGGTAATTAAAAGTCCGGAAAAATCCTTTATATCCGCTACCTCCATAAGCAATTCCAGATATCTTGCATTATTCATATGTCCTCTTATATCTATATACGATTTAAAAACATGTGAATGAAACGCCTCTTTAAAATCGCCTATATTATTGATTACACATTTTTCCACCTTTCTTTTGCCGGTATCTCCCATTTCCAAGGATAATTCCTCTTTTCCCCTTTTTGCAATCTCTTTTATACTTTCGCTCAACCTTACAGGCAACATATTTTCCATACTGACCAAAACCCAGGTGGCAAGACCTTTTATCAAGGCTCTGTGTTGCATATCACAGATCTCATAATATCTTTCCACTATAGAACCGTTGAAATTATAAATGCCGGTCTTTACTATTATACTCGCCGTTTCTCTTATATTAGGCAAAGACAAGATATCAATATTCCAATTATATACTATCCAACCTATATTATTATCAAAAAGATACTTTTCTCCAAAGCCGTTTTCCTCAGCAAAAAAACCTCCGATACTCTGCAAACTGTTCATAATTGAACACAAGGTCAGATAGCCGTTTTCATCAACATTATTATAACCCAATTTCTTAACTGAACTGTACATTTCAATATACCCTCTTTACAAAAACTTAAAAAAATAGCTGAATAAAAACGCAAAAATCAAATCTGAACGCTTCTATCCAACTATTCTTATTTATAGTAAGCGAGGAAAATAATTACGGTTTGAGCTTGTGCGAGTCCGCAATTATTCTCCGAGTGAGATTATCATAAACAAATTATCAAATTTGTTTACGATATTATTTGCCGCTTTTATTTTTTATCCACTAAAAAATCCGGAATATCAATTGTCTGTCTTTGGTTTGATTCGCTATTCAGCATAGTAGCATCAATATTAGGTTCACTCACATAACCGCCTGAGCCGGATATATTTTTTGTATTTACGGCAGTCGGTCTGTCAGATCTTACGCCCTGTCCTGAACCTGTATTTAAAAATGAGGGCATTTTAAAGCTTGATACCGGATTCCCGGAATAATTCATTCCTACTGAAGAGCTTTGATAGCCTGTTCCTCTGAATGGCATAGAACCGACCTGCTGCGGTGTAGGGGGTATAATCTTCTTTTCCGGCGGCGCCTGTGAAACGCCTGTTGCAATTATAGTAACCTTAAGCTCTCCTGCCTGTTCTGTTGTCGAATCATAGCCTGAGTATATATTGGTTTCCTCTCCTACCAATGAGTGAAGATGCTGAGACGCCTCCAGATATTCAAAGTATGATACCTCTCCTGATATATTTACCAATAAATCCGTAGCTCCCTGTATGGAGGTCTCAAGCATTGAATTATTTACAGCGGCATTTACAGCGTCCTTTGCCTTATTTTCGCCCTTACCGATACCTATTCCGATATGTGCCGTACCCTTATTTGACATTGCCGTTTTAATATCGGCAAAATCCAAGGTCATGTCCTGAGTCTTGTAAACTATATCGGTAATAGCCATAACAAGCTGCATAAGAACATCATCAACCTTTTTTAATGCGTCCTTATAGCTGATATTTTTATCCGCAATGCTCATGAGCTTGTCATTAGGAACAATCACGATCGAATCAACATTGGCTCTGAGCCTTTCTATTCCGTCAAGTGCATTTTTCATTCTGGGTCTGCCCTCATGCGCAAAAGGCTTTGTAACGACAGCCACGGTAAGCTTATCCATACTCTTTGCAAGGTTTGCTATAAAGGGAGTGGCTCCTGTTCCTGTTCCTCCGCCCATCCCGCAGGTCAAAATAACCATATCTGCCTCAGATATAGCCTCTTCAATCAGCTCCTCACTTTCCTTAGCCGCCTGCTCTCCTATTTCAGGATTTGCTCCTGCTCCAAGCCCCTTGGTAAGCTTTTCTCCTATTTGAAGCTTTGTTTCGCATTGACAAGTGTCAAGATGCTGCACATCTGTATTTAATGCAATAAACTGCACTCCCTCTATACCTACCTCACTCATATGAGTAAGGGCATTATTTCCGCCACCTCCCACTCCTATAACCAGTATCTTTGCTTGGTTGTGATTTGAATTATTCTTTATCTCTATCAATATATTTCCCTCCTTAACGCCCCTCTTAAACCAATACATCTATAATACCTAATAGGAGCAAAAAATTCAATATGAAATTTAAAAAATACGTAATATTCTATTAATAATTTACTGTATTTGCCCTCCCATATCAAAAGCTCGCTTTTCTGCAGGTAAATGACAGCAAACCGTTCTAATCATTTTTAAGCTCTATAAATTATTGAATCTCCAAGCTCTCTGTAATTATTAAGCTTTAAAACTCCCTTTTTATTTTTAAGCTTCGGCAAAATCGCAGCAACCCTCGATATCTTAGCCTCCATATTGTCATCATCTCCGAGATGGACTGTCAAGTCTTTGAATTTAAGGTCTATACCCTTCATGCTAACAGTCATCAAATCAGGACTGAGCTTATATTTGGTCAACTGCTTTGACACCTCATTTATAGTATCAAGCACGATAGGATTTTCTATCTCAAGCTTTTCATAAAGCTTAAAGATCTTACACTTTATTCCCTCTATTTTTACAATTCCGTCAACTTTCCTGTCTGAGCTTTCCACCACAATTCCGTCGGAATCTATAAAAAGATGAGAACCTAAATGCTCAACATAGGCGACTATAGGCTTTTCCACAACCCTTATTTTTACATCGGTAAGCGACGTCAAGCTTACATCAATATCCGAAACAAACGGCATTGCCTTCGGCTTAAAAAACTTATACTTCAATAAAAGATATGGAGTGTATCTGCATCTTTTATCACTCAAAACGTGATTGCTGAGCTCTACATTGCTGAACTGTTTGTTCCCTACCACATCAATATGCCTTACATTTAACGCCCCTAATTTCAACATTATAAATCCGACAAGCCCCAATGTTATAAGCAATAAAAAAACAATAATTAAAAACCGCTTAAATACCCCTTTTACTCCCATAAAATACTCCCTAACGAAGTGCAATTATCCCGATAACTAAAGCAACTGAAGTAACTAAAGTAAAGACAAAATCTATTTTTATCTCATTCCAGCCGCTAAGCTCAAAATGATGATGGATAGGCGTCATCTTAAAAATCCTCTTGCCTCCCGTTTTCTTAAAATACGTTACCTGTATCATAACAGATAAAATCTCAATAAAATAAATAACTCCGATAATCGGTATAAACAAAACTATCCTATGCATATACGCCATAGCCACAACCAGACCGCCAAGGAACAACGATCCCGTATCTCCCATAAAAACCTTTGCAGGATGCCTGTTATAAACCAAAAATCCTGATAATGCTCCGATCAGAATAAGACTGACAACCATCAATCCCTGATTGACTTCAAAAATTGATACCGACAGAAAAAATAAAGCCACCACCAAAGTAACACACGATGCAAGTCCGTCAATACCGTCCGTAAAATTAACTGCATTTACAGTTCCCATTATTGCAAAAAACATCAGTATTATTCCGAATATTCCGATATTAAATTCCCCATTTACGAAGGGAATTCTTATTTTATAAAGTAATTCGGGATAAAACAGATGCAGATATGAACCGTAAATAATTGTCAATATCACCTGAGAAGCAAACTTTTGTTTCGGCTTAAAACCGTCCGAACGTTTTAATACAACCTTCAAATAATCGTCAATGAAGCCGATTAGGGCAAATCCGTTGGCAAGTATAAGACAGGGTAGTATATCCCTTAACGTAAAACTGTAATATATTGCCAAGGCATCAAAAGCTATTATCATCATAATTCCGCCCATGGTCGGAGTTCCCGCCTTTTTTAAGTGGCTTTGAACACCCTCTTTTCGTTCTGTCTGACGCATTTTAAGATTTTTTAAAAAATTTATTAAAGGGTATCCTACAATAAATGTTAATGCAAAGCTTATTGCAACAATAAGTAAAGCATGCAAATTTCTCATATCTCTCCTTAATAGCTACTTTGTCTTGTTATTCAGCTCTCTAATCACATTTTTTCCAAGGTTCATAGCAATTTTACTGTTATCCTGCCGCAAAACATTAGGTTCATCAATTACCACATAACACACCAGCTTAGGATTCTCTATAGGAGTAAACCCTATAAACGATATCAGATAATGCTTTTTATCTCTCGGAAGTTTTTCTGCAGTACCTGTTTTGCCTCCGATTTCAATCCTGTTCTCGTTTTCAAGCTCCTCCTCAGTTTCACGAGATTTTACGGTTTCGTGTAAATATTTCTTTAACCTTGAACAGGTATCGCCTGATACCGTTTTTCTGAGCACCACCGCCTTATTTTCAGTGGTCGTATTATTATAAATATCTGTAATTGACTGAACAATTCTGGGTCTATAATAAGTACCTCCATTTATTATTGAAGAAAAGGCGGAAGCCATCTGTACCATACTGACATCAAAATTCTGTCCGAAGGAATTAGTAGCAAGGTCGATAATATTCATATTTTCCGCTTTTCTTACAGAATTATATGTATATACCTCATCAGGCAAATCGATCCCCGTCTTTAAACCGAAGTTAAATAAATTCTGACATTTTTCAAGACCATCTTTTTTGAGATTAAAGCCTATTTGCATAAATGCCACATTGCAGGAATTGCTGAGCGCTTCTCCCAAGTTCTGATTTTTATGCCCTATTCTGCTTGAACATTTAATATCCCTGTCTGCAACCTTAAAATGTCCGGTACAGTTAAAATGACTTCCTAATGAAACTGCACCCGAATCTATTGCATAAGATAGGATAATGGGCTTAAATGTGGACCCAGGCTCATATGCCTCTGATACACAGTAATTTTTCCATAATAAATTCAAAGAGTCGGATAAATTTTTTTCACTCATATTTTCCACTTCAAGCGGAGTATATCCGGCATTCGCTACCAAATCTCTTGGATTATTAAGATCATAGCCGTTGTTGGTTGCCATAGCCTTTATCGCCCCGTCATTGGGGTCCAGTACCATAATAGCAATATTTTTTGCTCCGAATTTACCGGCTCCTTCGTTATGACTGCTTTCAAAGTTTTTTATTTCCCTTTCAACTATTCTTTGATACCTCATATCCAGGGTAAGCATCAACTGATTTCCGTCGATCGGCACCTCTTCTTTACTCGTTTTCATCATAGAGGCATCCATATAGGTATATCTTCTGCCGTTCTTGCCGGTTAAAATGTCATTATAATATTTTTCTACACCGGTTATTCCCACTCCGTTTTGATCACAAAAGCCTATGGCATTCGAGGCTAAATTATTATAAGGATAGCTGCGTACATACCTGTCCTCAAGTATTACGCCCTTAATCAAATCCTTTTGAGATTTTTTCTCAGCCTTGAGCTTTTCAATTATAGTATCAGCCTCTTCCTTTTTATGCTTGGCGTTTATCCTTGCGATTTCGATCTCACTTAAATTAAATCTGCTCTCAAAATCATCCTTTTGTCTTTGATTTACTCCCTTGGTAACAATATAATATCTACTCTCCGGCTTGCTCATAATTGTTTGCCTTAATTCATTTTTATCTACACCGAAATCCTCCGATATGGCAGAAATGGTAGTATCAATCTGAGGAGAATTTTGAAGCTCTCCCTGAGCATCCCTTTGTGCGAAACTGAGTAAATACTGAATATCAAGAGCTACATCGTAGACCTTAACACTTGTAGCAAGAAGAGTTCCCTGAGCGTCCACGATATCCCCTCTCCTTGCGGCAATATCATAGCTTTTATACCTTTCCTGATTCAGCATATTTATAGTGGCATCGTCCTTATTTTTTGTTCCCACATAAAATAAATATCCGGTTAGAGCAATCAAGACTAACGAAACAACCGAAAAAAGTATCGCCAGTCTTGCTCTATAATCTATTCTCTTCCTTTTTTTTTCAGCTTTCTTTTCTACTTGCATTTTTATCTATTTGGAAATTCCTCTAATTGAAACAAAAACTCTTCCTCATTCATAGAATAATATCTTATATTCTTAGCCTTTACACTCTTAAGTCCAAGTTTTTTAGCTTTTCTTTTAATCTCTTTAAAATCGATATTCTTGATAAGTTCATTTTTTAAGTCATCATTTTCTCTTACAAGCCTGTTATAATAGTTCTCTTTTTCTGTTAACCTGTTAGCCCATGTGGTCTTATCGGTCTGAAATCCGATAAATGCACAGGAACATATCACAATCACAACACAGCTCACAAATATTTTAAAGGCAACAAAAGGCGTCATTGCATTTTCACGCTTTCTGTTATCTGCAACTGCCTTTTCTTTTAGCTCTCTTTGTTTGTCACTATAAGGCTCTATTTGCCTCTCATAATCATACTTATAAGCATTACTGCCGTTATTGTAATAATTATATCCGCTATATTTATCATAGCTATAGTTTTTTTCAGCCATAATTTCCCCTACTCCCCTACAAATGCTCTATCACTCTGAGCTTTGCACTTTTTGAACGACTATTATAATTAAGCTCCTCTTCTGTCGGCAAAATCGCCTTTCTATATATCTTTTTACCCACCGGCACCCTACCGCACACGCAAATAGGAAAGTTAGGCGGACAGGTACACGGATTTTCAAACATCTTAAATTTATTTTTGACTATTCTGTCCTCTAAAGAATGAAAGGTAATTATACAAAAACGCCCTCTGCAATTCAACAAAGACATCATATCTTCAATCGAATTTTCAAGGACTGTCAGTTCTTCATTTAATTCAATTCTAATTGCTTGAAAAGTTCTCTTGGCGGGGTGTCCATAAAGCCTTTGATCTTTCATAGGTACAGTCCTTTTGATAATATCTACCAATTGACCTGTACGGCTAATTTGACCATTTGCGCGTTCTTTGCAAATGGCAGATGCCAGCTTTCTAGCATGCTTTTCTTCTCCGTACTCCCTTAGAATTCTCACAAGTGCATCTTCGCTATATTCGTTCACTATTGTAGCAGCTGTTTTCTCTTTACGTTTATCCATACGCATATCAAGTATCGCATCGTTTTTGTATGAAAAGCCTCTGTCAAGATTATCCAGCTGATATGAAGAAACTCCCAAATCAAGAAGAATTCCGTCCACCTTCTTAATGCCTAATTCATTAAGCACACTCTTCATAAACACAAAATTTTCGTGAACAAAAGTTGTTATATTAAAATACTCCCCCAACCTGTCTTTAGCTGCTTTTATCGCATCTTCGTCCCGGTCAAAGCCTATCAGTCTGCCACCACCGGATAATCGCTTACAGATTTCCAAAGAATGTCCGCCTCCACCAATCGTTCCGTCAATATAAATCCCGTCAGGTTTGATGTCTAAAGCCTCTATCGCTTCATCTAACAATACAGATTTATGATTAAAATTCATAATTTTCTCCCCCGGACACAAATTCGTAAAATTAGAGATTGATATTAAGCTTGCTTAATTCCTCTGTGACCTCTGTAATGTCAATATCGGTAGCGATATCCCAATTTTCTTTGCTCCAAATCTCGATGCGTTCAAGCACCCCCGCCAAAACAACCTCCTTATCAAGTGAAGCAAATTTTCTCAAATTTGCTGTTAACAATATTCTGCCCTGCTTATCAAGCTCACAACAAGTAGCCCCCGCAGAAAAGTGGCGTACAATTTTGTTGGCTATTGCATTGGTTTTCGGTAAAGTGGATAAACGTCCCATGAAGTCTTCCCAACCCTTCTTTGAATAGACCCATAGACAATTACTCATTCCCTTTGTCACGATGAATTCATCACCCAGCTCCTCTCTATACTTAGCAGGAACTATAAGTCTACCCTTTGTGTCAAGACTATGATTATATTCACCTATGAACAAAGTTCTCACCACCAATCCTTAATTTCAACCGCTTTCAAGCTGAAATTGGTTTTGTAGTAACTTTCTCACCATATTAAACCACTTTCAACCACCATTTACCACTTACAAGGCAATTATATTATAAATTTAAATAAAAATCAACCCAAAAATAAAATTTATTTAATCAAATAAAAAAAGCCTTAAAATCTTGTAATATCGAGGACTTTAAGGCTATTTT
>JBGZAX010000076.1:0-6223 GCA_041844335.1 Lachnospiraceae bacterium | reverse complement strand
TTTAAAAGACATACCGATTATGAGTATTTAATAACATACCTTTAGTATAATATCGACATTTTGACCATAAATCATAAGCTATTATAAAAATTTTCCGCCAATTCTCCGTCAAAAACCTTGGTTGCAAAGCCTGACATAAACACAGGACTTTTAAGTTTTCCATTCCATTCTATCTTTAGTGTACCTCCTAAAGTATGAACATGAACCACATTATTTACAAAGCCCTTTTTTATTGCGGCAACTCCGGCAGCACAGCAGCCTGTTCCGCAGGATAAGGTCTCCGCACTGCCTCTTTCGTAGACCCTCATAGCTATATTGTCTCTATCCAAAACACTCACTATTTCGACATTTACTCCATCAGTAAAAAACTCATCGCTCTGTATCATTTCTCCAAGGCTCTTTATATCGAAGCTTTCAAGAATATCCAATTTACTCTCACAGAAAAAAGAAATATCACTATGCGTCATCTTATCGTAAGTTAACCTATTTTTTAATTCATTGTCCAATTCATTGAAAAAAACCACGGCATGCGGGTTACCCATAGACAACGCATTTATTAAAATATCGTAATTGTTCACTTTTAAGCTATAATCAAACACGCTGTCATCATCAAGCTTTGTAGGAATATCAAGCCCCTTTAATATCGGCAAACCCATATCCACCCTTACATAGCTTGAAGTATCACTTATATAATCCATTTCAAGACTTTTTATACCGGATTTTGTTTCAACTCTCATATGATTTTTTCTGACAAAACCTTTATCATAGACATATTTTGCAAGACACCTTATTCCGTTTCCGCACATAGCACCACTTGAGCCGTCGGCATTATACATTACCATTTTAAAGTCCGCAATCTCGGATCTCTCAGCATAAATAAGCCCGTCAGAGCCCACTCCGAAATTCCTGTTGCTCAAACTCCTTGCAAACATAGAAATGTCTATACCCTTAAGTTCATCGTTAAAATTATGTGTATACACATAGTCATTACCGTTTCCGTGCATTTTAGAAAATTTTATCATCATTTTTTCCACTCCATTACGGTTTTCCCTCCGAGCTTTATAATATCGCTGTCAAAAGCCCTTCTTATATCGTTTATATCTCTCACACATACAACATCGGATATAAGATTACTTAAATAACTGCTGATCCACGTATTCTCAGCTAAAAGCTCAACGGTCTTTTCAAAATCCGAATAACCGCTTCTGCTGCTGCCGAAAAGTCTTAAACCCTTTTCAAGCAGCATTCTGGTATTTATAGGTACAGGATATTCCGATACCCCGAGTAATGATATAGTACCCTCCGGTTTAATAAAATCAATTATCTGATTAACGGCATATCCGCTGTTTGCTCCTCCCACACACTCAAAGGCGTGATCAAAGCTTATATTACCGGGTCTGTCAGCCACATTATAGATATCATTCGCAAATGTAAAGCCTGAAAGCTTTTCCTCATGTACTCCGAAAATCATAATCTTTATATCAGGCGCCATAGCCTTAAGAAAGACAGCAGTTAAAAAACCTAAATTTCCATCTCCAAATATCGCAACGTTTTCTCTTTTTTTATGAGAAAAGCTTAAAAATCTGGATATTGCGTGTACGCTGACACTCATTAATTCAATAAAAGCCCCTACCTGATTATCTATATTTTTCGGCAAGGGTACAACCCTGTCAGAACTAAGTGCTACCAAATCCTGCATAAAACCGTCAAACCCGCTTGCCCTGAATTTACTCGTTCTAAGATAGTTTTCAGCTATTACATCATCTTTTTCTACAGGAGTATTGGGTATCATCACTACCCTATTTCCGCTCTTTATATAATCGTTATTTGAAAATACCACCTCACCTATAGCCTCATGAATAAGTGCCATGGGCAATTTCTCAGATAAAATTTCAGGAGGTCTTAATCCCTGATAATACCGCTGATCCGCATGACAGATAGAAAGATATGTGGGTCTTACTATAACATCGCTTGAAAAAATATCAATATCACTGAAACACACCTCAAATCTTCCCGGTGTAACAAGTCTATAAACTGAATTTAACATATATTACTCCTTACTGCCGTAATTCATATTTATAAGAGTTTCCGCAACCTGTAAATCATAAGGGTATGTTATTTTTATATTGAACACCTCTCCGTTAACAAGATAAATAGGCTCATTTTTAAGCACATATATTTTAGCCGCATCGGTCAAAATTTCCTTTTCATTATCCGTTAAAGAATTGTAAAGCTCTTTCAATTTTTTGGCTTTAAATGATTGAGGTGTCTGCCCCTGATACATATTTTTACGCTCAGGAATACCGCTGATTTTAATGCTGTCGATACTTTCTACTATAGTATCAGTAGCCGGTATAACTGTATCACAGGCACCGTATTTCTCAGTGAACTCAATATTTTCCTCTATTATCCTATGTGTAACAAAGGGTCTTACAGAATCGTGTGTCACTATAACAGTATCGTCATCAAGTCCATATTCCCTTTCAATATAACTTATAGAATTCATAATAGTATCGTTTCTTGATTCTCCACCCTCAAGCACTATTATTCTATCGTTAATTTTCAAGCATTTTCTTACCACATCTTCAGTATGGTTTACCCAAGCCTTAGGACAAAGCACAATAATTTTTTCAAAGCTGTCATTAACAAGAAACTTTTCAATAGTGTGCAGTATAATCGGTTTTTCTCCGATATTCATATACTGTTTAGGCAGCTTTCCTCCCATTCTTGTACCCACACCGCCTGCACAAATCACCGCAAAAATCATACCTACCTCCATAGTACTTTTAACAACAATATATAATCATTCATCTATTGATCAAGTCCTCTATCAGACTCGCCACTCTGTAACCCGCCTTTCCGTCAAGCTCGTCAAAAAACCTGTTCTTAAAATCTTCAATCTTATACTCTTCAAAATCCTTGTTTTTTATAGCATCAATTAATTTTTTCATATTGGAAACGATTTTTCCCGGAACAAAGCTGTCATACTCATAATAAAAACCTCTGGTTGAGATATAGTTTTGCAAATCAAAAGCATAAAACAGCATAGGTATATTAAGCAGGCTAGCCTCAAATACAACAGAAGAATAATCGGTAATCAATATATCAGTCACAAATAAAAGATCATTAAGCTCCTCGTTATCAGACATATCAATAATATAATTTTGATATTCAGGCGGAATATCTACCCTATTATTCACAAATGGATGATGCTTTATAATAACGTTATATTCTCCTTTAAAATTTTCATAGAGCTTAACAAAATCGAATTTGCCCTCCGGATAATTTCCTGTGGTTTTATTATTTCCTCTAAAAGTAGGCGCAAATAATATTATCTTTTTGTCTCTTAAATGATTATATTTTTCATAAAAGCTTTTAACAACTTTTTCTTTATATTCATTGCTGAAAAAGATATCGGTTCTCGGAACACCTGTTGCAACCACTTTTTCCAATGACAACCCGAAACCCTCCGCATAAAATCTGCATATCTCCTTTGAACTTACCGTACAATAATCATAGTTTCTATGAGCATAGCTGCCCTGTTTTTGAGCACCGGATTTACCAAGTCTGCTGAAACCGAAGGTCTTAAAGGCTCCGCATGCATGCCATACCTGAATCAGATAGTTTCCGGCTTTTCTCGGCACGAAATATACGGCTCCTACGTAATCGTCTATTAAAATCACCTTTGATGTAGCCAAATAATATCCATACTTTATGTGACTTAAATATCCCTCTCCGGTATCAAGAACACATCTGATATCAATCTTTTTATTTTTAACAAGCTCCTTATAAATGTATTCATAATTACCGCTTATATTATCTCTTCTGTTGGAGATAAATGTCACCCTGTTTTTCTTAATTCCGAATAATTTAAAAATATTAAAAGAAAGCAGAGATATTCTACGTTTCAGATCTTTAAAGCTTACCTTATGTCTTACAATAAAACTCATTCTCCATTGAATATGGAAAATAAAGCCTCTAATGCCCGTTTTCTTATTCTTAGGAGCAGGTTTGACACAATTAAGCATGGCAAGCAGCCCCTCAATAAGGATAAATGGAAATAATATAATCATCAATAAAACTAACAGAAAATGCCAAAGCTCTCCAAATAAAGACCTGAAAAAATTTCCCACAGGTCCTGTTTTTTCAGCAGCAAGCTTTCCCCTTTTAGAAACTGCAATGCAGTTTCTGTCCTTAGAAATAGCAGCACTGTAGTTTTTGGAATTCATTGTCACGAAATCACTCGAATGTTCACAGGTAACAGATGCAAAATATTCATCTCCATAGGATAAATTTATGTCTATCCTTACTTTTGCAGGAGTATCAGTGTGAAAAAACAGATGCTTTATCATATATTTTTGTCCGGCAAATATAGTAAATTCCGTTAAATTCTCATTTGGATAATATGCCTGTATAGACATAGGCATTCTTCTATTTTCTATTCCGTCATCAAAAACAACAGTAATAATAGGCTCTCTTACCTTGGGATTAAAGTTACCTCTTATCCTAAGGCCTATTTTTAAAGTGCTGTCGATTATAGAAAGCTCAAAAATCTCAAGATTTATGTTCTGCAAATTTTACTCCTCCGGATTCTTTATGACAAGTCTATCCATAAACTTTCGTAGTTTTCTTAATACTCTGTACCAAAAGCTTTTCTTAATCTCTCTCAGCTCATCCTTTACCACATTTAATTTTTGACTTGTTTCATCTAATTTATTTGCTTTCATGTTAAGCTCCTGTTTAAGGTAAGCTATCTCACTTAATTCATTTTCATAATCAGAAAGGTTTTTTTTGCCGAGCTCCATATCCGTTTCAAAATTTCTACGCCTGATTATCTCGGCAGTATCGCACTTCCATATTGATAATATCTCATTATCCATATTTTCGTGCATTTCATTTATCTTTCTATCAAAAACGGAAAACTTAGGATTTTTATAATCATCGAAAATATTGTTTAATCCAATCTTATTTAAAAAATCCACATAGTGTTCAAATCGCTTTCTATGACCTCTGGAAATATCTTCAAAATCAACTCCTTGCAAAACATCATAAAGAGTATCGTTTTCATTTAAATCACTCTGCTTTATATGCGGCAAATGATGATATTCCACTATTTCTTTCATTCTTGCATCATGCAATATCCATACCGCGGGAATGCCTGCCAAAGCCGCAGCCACATTACCGTGCAGCCTCGGTCCTATGCTAAGATCCATTTGCGAAAGCTCCTTCAGCCAATCATAAACATGAACATAGAACTTAACTCTATCTTTGATATACAGTTCATCAAAGGCAGTGCTCGGGTACCCCTCACATTTTCTTTTAAACCTATAGTTATCTCCCAAATAAAGGGTTTTAAGCTCATCAATTCTTTGCGGAAAATAATAATGATTTTGATAGGTGGTGCAAATATTTCTTAAAAATTTTTGAACGTTATCCCCAGACATCACATTATTGTTAAAAGCAATTTTAATATTTTTATCTATTTTCAGCGGCTTAAGCTTAAGCTCGTCGCCATTGCAATAAAATGACGGACAGCCGATTACGGTAAAGTCCTTTTCCGGCACAAAACCTATCTTTTTAAGATATTCGGCGGTGATCTCACCTCTTACGCCTATCATGGGAGATCTATTTAAAATCGCCCTAAAAAAATCATATGCCACATCATCATAATCAAAAGTGATTCCATTATCAATATAATTATAAGGTGCCCTTATCCCCACTCCAATCACGTGACACGGGATTTTTAATTTATTAATAAATTTGGTCAGCCTTTTAAAATCTCCGACATAGCTGTTTCTTATAGCATCTGCAAGCGGAATAACGAATGCCGAACATTCCTCATTTATTCTATCTACATCAAGATTTTTGACCATATAATGTGTAGGAACTATTTCAACGTCATCCACCATCAAAGCCCTGTAAATAGAGTATAAATAAACCAGATTTCCTACATTAAAGCCTATTCTATTATAAGATATAATCTCCTGAATAGTCATATTCTCAAAAGGAGACATACCACCTCTTATTAAAATTTTCTTCATAAAAGGATTAATCTCCTTTCGATCTGAAGTAATTCATCACATAAATTGCCGCTCCCAAAAATACAAACATATCAGAAATATTAAAGACCATTTTTTTTAAGCCCTTAAACCTCTTTGAAACAAAAGAAAAATAATCAAGTACATAACCTCTTTTGTATCTGTCAATTAAATTTCCAAGCCCT
>JBGZAX010000075.1:0-12089 GCA_041844335.1 Lachnospiraceae bacterium | reverse complement strand
GTGGTTGCTCATTATAAGGAAATGGTGGGCAATCAAGGCAAAGAAAAAAATTATGTAAGCGGAGTATACGGAAATTCTCTTAAGCTTACAGAAGAGCAGTTTTATGCTGAAAATTACTTTATAAACAGTTTCAAGAGTTTGATTTCAAAACATGGATTATTACACGGTTGTGCTGTATTTTTTGAACCATATGCTCTTATTGAAAATCAAAAATTATACGGAATGTATGTCGGAAATAACAACGTGGAATCATGGAACTTCAATGATTTTCATACTGAGGTGGATTATACGAAAAGACCTTGGTATGAACAGGCTGTGGCTGCTAAGGGAGTGGTTATTACGGAGCCTTATTTGGATGTCTGGGACGGAGTGAGTACGGTAGTCAGTGCCTCAAAGCCTATAATTGTAGATGGGAAAATAGTAGCAGTGATTCTTGTAGATATTAAGCTTAATGAATTCAGCAGTATAAAAAGCAGTGATTCTGAATATAAGACTATGAATTCTACCATACTCAACGAAAAGGGCAATATATTATATCACAGTAAAATGGAAGGAGCTGAAGCAATAAAGCATACCTTATCGACACTGATAACTGATGCAAAGCAGTTATCCGAGGTGAATGCTTTAATGGAAAAAGGTCAGAGTTTTAAAGCCGATATTGTATCCAAGGATATGAAAGAGCTTTCAGTCTATTTCAGTCCGGTAAGTGTGGAGGGCAGAACTTGGTGGACATCCGCTTCGCTTGAAAAAAGAGAGTATTTAAGCAATGTTATTAGGCTTGCGATTATTATGATTATAATATCAATTGCCTGTATAGTATTGTTGATATTCATTTTGGTTGTAAATATTGTTAAAAAATTAAAACCGCTTGAACAGCTGAACTTGGCTGCAACTGCGCTTAGAGAAGGTGATTTCAGCTATGAAATTGCCTATAAAGGGAAAGATGAAATAGGTCGAACCTGCGAACTTATCTCGGTAGCATTTATAGAGATAAAAGGTGCTATTATGTCGATACAATCATGGATGTCCTCTCTTGAAAATTATGACTTTACGAACAGACCGAAAGAGGAATTTATCGGAGAATTTGTTGCAATACAGAGTTCATATAACAGTTTGCTTGATACTATGAACAGGACATTTAATAATATAAGTGAGGTAACAACCAAAATTGATTTGGGCTCCGAACAGCTGTCCGAAGGTTCTACAGAACTGGCACACGGGGTGTCACAGCAGGCTGCCTCTGTAGAAGATCTTTCTGCCACTGTAGCTAATATAAATGAGGGAATTCATAAGAATGCGGATGAAACCACATTGGCAAATAATATAGTTGCGCAGGCGGCATTCGAATTAGGTGCAAGCAGCAAGAGTATGAACGAACTGATGTCCGCCATGTCAGATATTACCAATGTATCTAACGAGGTAAGCAAGATAATTAAAACCATTGACGATATAGCTTTTCAGACAAATATTTTGGCATTAAATGCTGCAGTAGAAGCTGCAAGAGCGGGAGAGGCCGGTAAGGGCTTTGCGGTTGTAGCGGACGAGGTAAGAAATCTTGCCGGAAAATCCGCAGATGCAGCTAAAAATACTACCACACTTATAGAAAATACCCTGGCGGCGGTTGAAAAAGGAAGTAATTTGGCTAATGAAACATCAAAATCTATGGATATGGTAGTGGAAAAGATAAATGATGTTACAAGCATAGTGCAAGCCATAGCGAATTCTTCTATGAGTCAGGCTGGTTCAGTATCTTCAATAAAGGGTGGAATAGATCAAATTTCATCAGTAATCCAGGAAAACTCAGCTGCAAGTGAAGAGACTGCGGCGACATCCGAGGAGCTGGCGGCACAGGCAAGCGTTTTAAGACGCCTATTGAAAAAGTTTAAATTTGAAGAGTAATATATATAATAAAAAAGAACTGTCTGTGGACGGTTCTTTTTTATTTATTATTGTAAAACTCGAATTATTGCTATATATTAAATAATATCTAAGTTATCATAATCCGATAATCTACGATAATCTATATATTATTAATGTTATTATGCAAATGTTCATAATTTCTATTTAATGTATTAAGTGCGAATCAGGTTTACAAGACTTCTGAAAAATCTTTATAAAAGCTTGATACCCGGTGCCACAATTTATAATTTTGACAGACCGAGCAATTTATTGTAAAAATAAAAGCTTTGTGATATAATACGAACACTTAGCTAACATCGGCAAGGGAAGTGAAGAGTTATACCCGAGAACTTAACGAAAGAAGGGCAGGAATCTTGGTATGTACGCACAAACAAATTCCATTGTCGACTTAAGTATCTGCGACTTATTAATTGTACGTCTCAGACTTGGGCAAGGCATTAAGAGCGGTGTTTAAACATTTAGCGAAAGGAATTTTTAAAAATGAAAATAATGAAACAGATAGCTATAATATTTTCTATTTGTATTATTGCGGAGGCAATAGGATATTTCCTGCCTTTTAAGTTTCCAAGCAGTCTGATAAGTCTTATAATTGTGGTTGTTTTACTGCTTATAGGAGTATTTAAGGAGGAGGATATAAAAGAAACCTCTGATTTTTTGGTAAGTGTTATGGCGGCTCTTTTCGTGCCTATGGGAGTAGGAGCGGTGGGAGAATTAATGGCAATTAAGGAAAAGGGGTTTATAATATTTATGATAATGCTGTCTCCTGTAATTACTACATTTCTTGCCAGTTATTTTGCGACGGATTTTGCTATGAAACTGCAAAATAAATTAAAGGAGAAGAGAGGGAAAAAGGATGATAAAGATATTTGACAATATGGTGTTCGGAATAGCCCTTTCCACCATCACCTATTCATTTGGAGTGTTCTTGAATAAAAAGGCAAAAAATGTTCTGGTAAATCCTATGGTTATTTCTGTTATTTTATGCCTGTTATTTCTAAATATTTTTCATATTGATATGGATGTCTATTTAAAAGGCGCAAATTTCATGGGCTCTCTTATTTTACCGGCAACGGCGGCAGTGGGTCTTTCTACATACAGAAAACTGAAAATCCTGAAAGAATATGCTTTTCCGATAGTTTTTGGCTCTTCGGTGTCTTGTATAGCATCTATTGCGGTAGTGCATGCTCTGTGCAGTATATTTAAGATTGATGATTCCGTGACGGCGTCATTGGTACCTAAATCAATTACTATGGCTATTTCTTTAGAAGTGTCATCAAGTCTTGGCGGAACAAAAGCTATGACGATGCTTGCGGTAATGGTTACGGGAACCTTAGGTTCTGTTGTATGTATGTTTCTTATTGATTTATTGAAGTTAAAAAATGAGGTGGCAACAGGTGTGGCACTTGGTTCGACAAGCCATGCGGCAGGAATGGCTATGGCTATGGAGAAAGGTGAAACGCAGGTGGCGGCAGCCGGCGTTTGCATAGGAATAGCAGGCATATGTACATCTATCATAGCAATTCTCATGTGAGCAACCCGGTATTGGCAATCGAAGTGACTTGCATAAACAAATTATATTTTTTTATGATTAAAAAATTATCATAATATTGACAAAATTTGATATTAGTAGTACATTAAAAGTTAACGTATAATTAATTTAGTTGTTTCTTTGAATGTCAATTGTGGGGTTGGTTATATTTATGGAGAACAAAAGATTTAAAAAGTTCCTTGATACAATAAAAAATGTGTTATCATTTAAAACCGTAAGTTCAAGAATAATTCTCACTTGTTTGGTATTTGCGTTTGTGGTATTGTTTTTTATGAACTATGCGGTAAATTCCACTATTGAACGTCTTGAAAAAAAACTTATTATGAGCAGACTTGAATCCGATATAAATTATATTGAGGACTTAATAAGTCGTTATGATCAAAATGCACACTGGCATACGAATGGAAAAGAAATATATTACGGAAACACATTAATTGGCGACGGAACAGAAGAAAATGCCAACCTTTCACCGTTTTTAGATCATCAGCAAAAGACAAACACCCTGTCATATGTATTTGTACTTGATAAAGATGCAAAATTATGCTACGTTAGACCTAATGAGAATTCGGATGGCTATCATGAGGGGCATTATTTAAGGGTGGCCGGCAGTACAAAGAGCCATGACGGCAATTCTATAGTGGGTACTTACATGAGCAGAAAAGTGGCGGATGAATTGGATGAAAAAGGATTTTATTCAGGAGAGGCAAATGTTGCGGGCAGCAGTATTTACTGTTTATACAGAGTTATTAGAAATGATGCGGGCGATGTGATTGGAGCCATTGTTGCCGGTAGAAATATTTCAGAGCTTAAGACTGAGATTTTGACTTCCGTAAACAATATCACCTTTTTCATGATAATTGTTGTAATAATCTGCTGCATAATTATTATAACGGTTATGTACAGATCAATCTCTTCAATAGGACCTATAACATCTTATTTGAGAGAGATTGAACAGGGAGTAATACCTGAAAGTGAACTGAATTTAAATACACAGGATGAATTTTTGCTAATCTCAGAAAGTGTAAATAAAATGGTGGCATCTTTAAGAGAAAATGCTGTTTTGCGTAAAAAATCCGAAACTGATGCGCTTACGCATTTGCCTAACAGGTTTGCTTATGAAATTTATTCGAAGAACATTTTTGACAAATTAAATGCAAATCCCGATTATTTGGCATTTGAGATAATTGACATTGATTATTTTAAACAATATAACGATAATTACGGTCATAAAATGGGAGATGAATGTATTCAGGCGGTTGCATCGGTTTTTAAGGCTGTATGTGAAGAAAACGGAAATGTATTTTGCTGCAGGTATGGCGGAGATGAATTTGTAATGATTTATAACGGCATCAAAAGAGATCGGATTGAAGAGATCATACAGCTGATTAAGGATAATGTTATAAGTCTTGATATCAGGCACGATTATTCCAAGACCTCCGATGTTGTTACCGTTACACAGGGCGTTTGTTTCGGATTTTTCGATGCTGATCATAGGATTATTGATTATTTTAACAGGGCGGATGAAGCCTTATATAAGGCTAAGAAGCAATGCAGAAATGACTATAGAATAGAGGATATGTGAAAAGGAGAATTATTATATGATTACAAATGCACCGAGAGGAGTTGAGGATTGGTACAAGGACAGAATGTACAACAGGCAGTATTTGGAGGGAATTCTTAGAGAAAAGGCAAGAACATATAATATTGAAGAGATTATCACCCCTATTTTTGAGCATACGATCTTATTTTCAAGAGGTGTGGGAGAAACGACTGACATTGTGCAAAAGGAGATGTACACTTTTCTTGACAAAGGAGGCAGAAGTATCACATTAAAGCCGGAGGGAACCGCCGGTGCTATAAGAGCCTTTATTGAAAATGGTTTGCAAGAATATCCTCTACCTTGCAAGCTTTTTTATGTTACACCGGCTTTTAGGTATGAAAAGCCACAGAGTGGGAGATTAAGGCAACACCACCAGTTCGGAGTGGAAATGATAGGCTCGCCATCTCCCTTAGCCGAAATTGAAGTAATAGGTCTTGCTTATGAATGTTTAAAGGCTTTAGGTATAAACAAGGTAGTTCTTAATATAAACAACATCGGGACTGCCAAATGCAGAAACGAATATAATGTCGCTTTAAAGGAACATTTATCGGGAAATAAAGATAAGCTTTGTAAGGTGTGTCGGGACAGAATGGATAAGAATCCTTTAAGAATTCTCGACTGCAAGGAGGAATCATGCAGAGCTGTCGTATCTGATGCTCCTAAGATCGCCGATTTTATGGATGATGAATGTAATGAACATTTTGATTATCTAAAAAAACTGCTTAAAGAATACGACATTCCTTTTACCGAAAATAATAGGCTTGTAAGGGGGCTTGATTATTACACAAAGACCGTATTTGAATTTGTGGACGATACAGGACTTACTGTCTGTGGGGGTGGAAGATACGATAATCTTGTAAAAGAGATTGAGGGAAAAAAGGACTATCCGGCGGTCGGTTTCGGGATGGGACTTGAGAGACTTTTAGAGGTAATAAAGCGGCTTGATATAGATCTTCCGAAAAGACCGGCGCCTGATATGTTCATCGGGCACATCGGAGATGACAAACCGGTATTAAAGGGGCTTAAATTAGCCAAGGAATTAAGGGATAACGGCTATGTTGCTGAGATAGACACAATGGGACGCAGTGTCAAGGCTCAGATGAAGTATGCCGATAAGATAGGTGCAAGATACGTTGTAATACTTGGAAGTCACGAGGTTGACGACAACGTCGGTGCCGTAAAGAGAATGTCCACGGGAGAGGATATAGTGTCTAATCTTGATATTGATAGTTTAAAGGAGATACTTAATGATAGATAATTTAAAAGAATTAAAAAGAACTCACAGATGTACAGAGGTTCAAAAAAATGAGGCAGGAGAAAACGTTGCTTTGTGCGGTTGGGTCAATAAAAAAAGAAATTACGGAAGCTTGTTATTTGTGGATTTGAGAGATAGAACCGGTCTTATACAGCTGGTTTTTGACAGTGAAACCGAAAGTTCCTTATTTGAAAAGGCTAAGGAGTTAAGATCGGAGTTCGTCATAGCGGTTAATGGCAAGGTAAGAATGCGCGACGGCGCTTTTAATCCCGATATGAAAACAGGAGAAATTGAAGTAGTTGCGAATTCTCTAAGAATTCTGTCAACTGCACAGGTTCCCCCTTTTAATATTTTTGATGCCGAAAAGACTAAAGAGGAATTAAGATTAAAGCACAGATACCTTGATCTTAGACGTCCCGATTTGGTAAATAAGCTGATTATGAGAAATAAGATTGTAAATGCTGCAAGGAACTATATGCAATCTCAGGGCTTTTTAGAAATAGAGACCCCTATTCTTATAAACAGCACTCCCGAGGGTGCGAGAGACTATTTGGTACCCAGCAGAATTCACAACGGAAAGTTCTATGCATTGCCGCAATCTCCGCAGCTTTTTAAGCAGCTCCTTATGTGTGCAGGCTATGACAGATATTTTCAGGTGGCAAGATGCTTTAGAGACGAAGATTTAAGGGCAGACAGACAGCCGGAGTTTACCCAGATTGATATGGAATTATCATTTGTCGATATGGAAGATGTAATAGAAGTAAACGAGGGCTTGTTGAAGGAAATTTTTAAACAGATAGATGTAGAGGTTCAAACACCAATTAAAAGAATGACCTATGATGAGGCTATGAACAGATTCGGCTCCGATAAGCCTGATACAAGATTTGATATGGAGCTTGTATGTGCTGATGAGGCGGTTAAAGGATGCGGCTTTAAAGCATTTGCGGATGCTATAGAAAGAGGAGATACTGTAAGAGGTATTACGGTAAAGGGTCAGGCTGGTATGTCGAGGAAAAAGATAGATGCTCTTGTGGAAATGGCCAAGGGTTATGGGGCAGCCGGACTTTCGTATATGGCTTTTTTAGATGATGGAGGTGTTAAATCTTCATTTGCAAAGTTTATGAGCGATGAAGATATAGCTAAGCTTAAGTCCTGCATGAAAGCTGAAAATTCCGATTTAATACTTTTAGCGGCAGGTGAAAAATCATTCGTTCTTAATTTGATAGGAGCGATAAGGCTTTACTTAGGAAAAGAGCTTAAACTTATAGATGAGTCCAAGTTTAATTTCCTGTGGGTAGTAGATTTTCCGTTATTGGAGTATTCTGAAGAGGATAAAAGATACGTGGCTATGCATCATCCTTTTACAATGCCTATGGACGAGGACATTTCTTTGCTTGATACCGCACCTGAGAAAGTAAGAGCTAAGGCATATGATATTGTCTTAAACGGATACGAGATAGGCGGAGGTAGTGTCAGAATTTTTGATCCCGATATACAGAACAAGATGTTTTCTATGCTTGGTTTTACAAAGGAGCAGGCGGAGAACAGATTCGGATATTTGCTTGAGGCATTTAAATACGGAGTTCCTCCGCACGCGGGACTTGCCTACGGACTTGACAGGCTGATTATGCTTATAACAGGCACTGACAACATAAGAGATGTAATAGCCTTTCCTAAGGTAAAAGACGCATCATGTATGATGACAAATGCGCCGAGTGTTGTAGATGAAACTCAGCTCTTGGAGCTTGGAATTGAAATAAGCAAAAAAGAGGATTGATTACTGTACAATACGAAAAAAGATAAGGAGTAGTTATGCTACCATATTATTTCAACAATGGAGTTATAAGACTTCCAAGCTACGGCTTTATGATAGGAATAGGCATTTTGTGGGCATCATATCTGTCATATAAAACTGCCGATAAAAGGTTAAGATCTATATACGGTTCTTCATATAAGGATGTCAAAACCCGTATTCCGAGTGGAGAAAATATGACGGATATAATATTCGCGGCAATTCTGTTCGGCTTTATCGGCGGAAAGCTTTTGCATATTTTGCCAAATCTTTCCTATGTTCTGAAAAATGCATCTATTAGGGATCTTATTAGCAACGGTTTTGTGATTTACGGCTCTATAATAGGAGGATCATTCGGAATATGGCTTTATTGCTATATGAAAAAGATAGATGTTTTAACAAGCTTTGATAATATTATGCCGTTCGTATCAATGGCGCAGGGTTTTGGCAGAATAGGCTGTTTTTGTGCGGGCTGCTGCTATGGTAAGCCTACTTCAAGTCCTATCGGAGTAGTGTTTACGAGTGAATTTTCACAAGCACCTACAGGAATAGCACTTGTGCCGACACAGCTTATTTCAAGTGCCGGAAATTTTTGCTTTTTTATAATTTTATATTTAATCAGTAAAAAAAATGAAAAGCGAGGCTTTGTTACCGCAAGCTACATGTTGTTATACAGCGTGGGCAGATTTATCATAGAGTTTTATAGAGGCGACAGCATAAGAGGGTTTATTGGAGCCTTATCGACCTCACAGTTTATAAGTATTTTTATATTTATTTGCGGTGCAGCTTTAATGAATTATTCTTTAAAACGTCAGAATAATTCTTATGCCGATGTAGATAAAAAATGATTTTTATAGGAGGAATATATGCAAAATTTAGAATTTATAAGTCGTGAATATCCGGAACTGGCAAAGGCTATAAAAAATGAGGAAAGCAGACAAAACAACCATATAGAGCTTATTGCTTCCGAAAACTGGGTTTCCGAGGCCGTAAAAGAGGCGGTCGGCAGTGTTCTTACGAATAAATATGCGGAAGGGTATCCCGCTAAAAGATACTATGGCGGTTGTGAATATGTGGATGATGTAGAAAATATGGCTATTGAAAATGCCAAAAAGCTTTTTAAGTGCGAATACGTCAATGTTCAGCCGCACTCGGGAGCACAAGCCAACTTTGCCGTGTTTTTTGCATTGCTTAATCCTCATGATACATATATGGGGATGAATCTTGATCAGGGCGGACATCTGACTCACGGAGGCTCTGTAAACGTATCAGGTAAGTATTTTAATGCCGTGCAATATGGCCTTGATGAAAAAGGCTACATTGATTATGAAAATGTAAGAAAGCTTGCTAAAGAGAATAAGCCGAAGCTTATTATAGCCGGAGCCTCCGCATATTCAAGAAAGATAGATTTTAAGAAATTCAGGGAAATCTGCGATGAGGTGGGAGCTTTATTGATGGTGGATATGGCTCATATTGCGGGACTTGTGGCTGCAGGGCTGCACGAAAGTCCTGTTCCATATGCCGATGTGGTGACCACCACCACTCATAAGACACTAAGAGGTCCGAGAGGCGGTATGATATTGTCAAGCAATGCCGTTAATGAAAAATACAATTTTAATAAAGCAGTTTTTCCCGGAATTCAAGGAGGTCCTTTAATGCATGTTATAGCCGGAAAGGCTATGTGCTTTAAGGAGGCTTTAAGTGAAGACTTTACAGCATATCAAAAACAGGTAATTTTAAATGCAAAAGCTTTGGCTGAAGGTTTGATGAAAAGAGGTCAAAAAATTGTGTCGGGCGGTACCGATAATCACTTAATGATTATGGATTTATCAGACAGTGAATTTACGGGCAAAGATTTGGAAAAGCTTTTAGATTCGGCGAATATCACTGTCAATAAAAACACAATTCCCAATGAAAAGAGATCTCCGTTTGTTACGAGCGGAGTACGTCTTGGAACTCCGGCGGTCACCACGAGAGGTTTAAAAGAGGATGATATAGATAAAATAGCTGAAGCTATTATGTCGGTGGCAAACAAGGGTGATGCCGGCATAGATGAGGCAAAAACTATAGTGAAGGAGCTGACGGATAAATATCCACTTATATGAAGAGCTTGAATGATTGGGCTTATGGCAGATTTGAAATGAAAAAGCCTGTCATAGGGCTTAACCAAAAAGAAATAACAGCTGCTATTAAAGAGGGAGAGAGCCTTACTGGAAGTCTTATTATAAGCACGGAAACCGATGTTATAATAAATGGACATTTAATCTGTGACTCTCCTTTTATTAAGTTTACCCAAAACAGCTTTAATGAGACACCTGTCATGTTATCATATACCATTTCTACCGACGGACTTTTTTCAGGAGATGAAAATGACGGCATTATAAGGCTCTTTACAAATCTGGATATAGTCAATATTCCATTTAAGCTCAAGGTTTTATCGCCATCACTTAACATCGGAAATGTGACGGTTAATAATTTTGATGAATTCTTAAGACTTGTAGATGAGAACTATAATACCGCCACCGATTTTTTCTTTAATGACGGATTTGAAAGGATTGTCTTAGTTGATGATGCCGGAAAAAGGTCCGTTTATAAACAGATAATGCTGTCAAAGTACAGAAAAGACGCTTTAGACAGATTTTTGTGTGCCTGCAATCTTAAAAAGCCTCAGTTTTTAAGTTTCGTTGACACCAACACAAACAGGGTATTTGCACCAAAGGATATCACCTCCTATTCTTTCGGCTTGAGATTAGAAAACAAAGGACACACCGATATCTACGTGTCCTGCGACTGCTCATTTATTGAGCCTGACAAAAACATCATTGATGTCTGCGACGATTATGAATCCGATATTATAAATTTCAGGTATAATATAAGACCTGACAAACTAAGAGATGGCATAAACGACGGCTTTATTCATTTTGATAACGGTTTGCAAAGAATCAGCTATAGAATTCTGGTAGACAACTCGGTATTAACGGAGATTGAAAAAAAGAAATTAAGCAAAAAAAGAAATCTTGTCGTTATTTTAATGAACAGGTACATAGATTTTCGCTTGGGTAAGCTTAAAAAAGAGGAGTGGGCAGCTCAAAGTTTAGAATATATAGAGGTGCTTGAAAAGCTTGATAACAGTACGTTTATCAGACTTTATAAGGTGCATTTGCTGCTTGGAATTAACAATACGGATAAGGCAAGGCTCCTTCTTTACAGCATAAATATTGATGAAGAAACCGATATTACAAATAAGGCATATTTTTTATATCTCGTGGCATTTTTTAAAGACGATGAAAGCTTTGCTGATGAATTAAAGAGCGATATAATAAAATTCAGAAATGAAAAGCCTAAGCTTTTTTCTTTACTTTGGTTCCTGCTGTTTTTGGATGACGAGTATGTAAGTGACGTGCATAAGAGGTTTAAGGTATTAAAGGAGCAGTACGAGCTTAGTAAAGACAATGTACTGCTCTTATGCGAGGCTGCGGTAATGCTTAATAAAAATCCGGAGCTGCTCAGTGAATTTTCGGATTTTGAGATACAGGTGTGTCACTTTGCCCTAAAGCGAAATGTGGCATCTGGAGGACTTTGGAATGCCATATTTCACATTGCCACGTTTGCAAGAAGCTTTAAAAGTGAGGTTTATCGGCTTTTAGCCGCAGGTTATGACAGATATTTGACCTTTGACAGACTGGAGGTAATATGTGGATATTGTATCACCGGCGGCTGTGTGGGCAGTTCATTTTTGCCGATTTATGAGCAGGCTATTATGCAGGGCACCGCAATTACCGGAGTTTATGAATATTACTTAAAAAGCCTGCCGTTACACTTGGAAAAGCCTGTGTTGAAGCAGGCACTGCATTATTTCAAGTATAAAACTGATATTGCAGACGAAGATAGAGCTATTTTATATGTAAATATTCATAAATACTATAGTAATGACGAGATTTTTTCAGAGTATGTCGAAACAATTAAAGCCTTT
>JBGZAX010000074.1:0-2934 GCA_041844335.1 Lachnospiraceae bacterium | reverse complement strand
CAAAGGCTTTCGTGCCATCGGTATTCGTTACCGCAATTCTATTTCTGGTAGGATTTTGGACAATTTTTCCAAAAGACATGGTAAGCGTTGCAAATTTATCTCAACCGTTTGCAGGACTTGCGATGTACCTTATTGTTACACACATGGGTACAATCATGAACATCAGGGAGCTTATATCGCAATGGAAGACAGTATTGATATCAATAGCGGGAATAGCGGGTATAATTATTATTCTGATGACTGTCGGTGCCGCTGTTTTGGGAAAACAGACCGCCTTGGTGGGAGCACCTCCGCTAACAGGAGGAATAGTTGCAGCCGTACTCATGCAGGCTGCCGCTAAAGATGCCGGACTTGAGGTGTTATCCGTTTTAGCCATTTTGGTTTATGTGGCTCAGGGATTTGTGGGATATCCGTTGACAGCTCTGTGCCTTAAAAAAGAGGGCAACAGACTTCTTGATGATTACAGAAACGGCAAGGTGATAAAGACTGTTGCCGGTGAGAGCGATGAGGGCAAGAGGGGCATAAAGATTTTTCCTGATGTGCCTGAAAAGTACAGCTCCACCTATTTTTCTTTATTAAGACTTGCATTTGTGGCTCTATTAGCAGATCTTTTTACAAAATTTGTAAATGCGAACGTGTTCCATAATCCGAAGGCATTGTCACCGCTTGTTACCTGCCTTGTATTCGGTGTTATCGCAACCGAATTAGGCATAACGGAGAAGAAACCGCTTGAAAAAGCCGGAAGCTTCGGTTGGATAATGCTTGTTATTATGTCATTTATTTTTGAGGGGTTAAATAATGCTACACCGGATATGCTTTTAAAGGTTATCGGACCGCTTTTCGGTGTAATTGCAATCGGAGTTGTCGGTCTTATACTCTTTGCCTTTATAGTGGGAAAGGTGTTGAAGGAGTCAACGTTTATGGCTCTTCCCATTGCATTTAACGCACTCTACGGATTTCCGCCTAACTTTATTTTAACCAAGGAGGCGATAAAGGCTATTACTGATGATGAGGAAGAAAAAAAATATCTTGAGGATGTTATGATGCCTAAGATGATTATAGGCGGTTTTACTTCGGTTACCGTTGCATCTGTGATAGTTGCCGGTATTTTTTCGGGAATGCTGTGATTTTAAAGTATATTTAGGGAGGAGAACAAATGGACATTAGAGAAATCGGTAAAAAGTATAAAGACTATGTGATTGAAAAAAGAAGATATTTTCATGAAAATCCTGAATCAAGCTTAAATGAGTTTGAAACCTCCAAGTATATTAAGGCGGAGCTTGACAGGCTTAAAATCCCATACAAAACATTTGAGCCTACGGGAATTTATGCCACAATAAAAGGTAATAAGGACGGCAAGAGCGTGCTTTTAAGAGCAGACATGGATGCTCTTGAGGTCTATGAAAAAAATGATGTATGCTATAAATCGCATAATGAGGGACGTATGCATGCCTGCGGACATGACGGACATATGGCTATGCTGCTTGGAGCGGTGAATATCTTAAATGATATAAAAGAAGAGCTTAACGGTGATGTGAAAATACTGTTTCAGCCGGCAGAGGAGGTTGCACAGGGTGCCAAGAATTTCCTTGCCGCCTTTGATGCAAAAAAAGAGGCGGATGCGGCATTTGCCATTCATCTTTGGGCAGATGTACCATCCTGTAAAATTTCACTTGAAAAAGGTTCAAGAATGGGAGCAGCCGACAACTTTATCGTTAAGATTAAAGGAGTGGGAGGACACGCATCAATGCCGCACCAAACAATAGATGCTACAGTTGTTGCATCAAGTGTGGTGATGAATTTGCAGACATTGGTGAGCAGACATACCGACCCCATGAAACCGCTTGTTATTACTGTCGGAAAATTTATATCAGGCACAAGGACAAATGTTATCTCGAATGAGGCAGTTTTAGACGGAACCATTCGTTGCTTTGATGAAGATGTATATCAGAGTATTCCTGCTGATTTTGAAAAGGTGATAAAGGGTGTGTGCGATGCGTACGGTGCCACCTATGAGATAGAATTTAAGAGAATGATACCGCCTCTTTTCAATGACGAGAATATTTCAGAGATTTTGCGTCAAAGTGCAACGACACTTTATGGAGAGGACGTGGTGGTTGAGTATCAAAGAACGGGAGCGGCAGAGGATTTTGCCTATATTTCAAGACAAATCCCCGGATCACTTGCATTCGTCGGAATCAGGAATGAAGAAAAAGGACTTATACATCCGCATCATAGTGATTATTTCAACATCGATGAGGATGCCTTGGAGGTGGGAACGAACCTGTACGCTCAGTTTGCCTATGATTTTTTAAATAAGTGACAGAACTGAAATAAAACGGGATGTATAATCAGTATTGGATTTATAGCCTGTATGTCACATAGATGATAATACCGAAAAATCGCTGAAGTTTCACGACCTCAGCGATTTTTCTTTAAGTGAGTTTTTAAAAGACCTCTTCAGCTTATTTGTTTTCTTTAGACTTTCTTTTCTGTTCGTACATTCTTTTATCGGCAAGGTCAATTACCGCCTCATAATTCCTATAAATGGCTACCTCTGTGGAATGAGCAATTCCGAATGATGTAGATAATTGAAAATTACCCTTTTCTTTTAAATTCACCTCATCCACGAAAGCAGATAAACTGTCCAGATACTCATTGATTTTCTTTTCGTTTGATTCGGCGACAACCACTAAAAATTCATCTCCCCCGATTCTTGATTTTATGCTGTCATTGGGAAATGCCTTATTAAGACAATCGGCAAAGCTCTTTATCAGATTATCTCCCATTGAGTGACCTGATATATCATTGGTAGTTTTCAGATTATTAAGGTCAAACAGTATACAATGATAATCTTTATTATTATTTATTATTTTCATAATGTTAAGAGTGCTGCTATGTCTGTTTTCAAGGCCTGTCAAGCTGTCATTATAT
>JBGZAX010000073.1:0-19810 GCA_041844335.1 Lachnospiraceae bacterium | reverse complement strand
TAATAAGTACGGAAACAAGGATATAAACCGAGAAATGGGAGTTAAGACTCAGCTTTTATGTGCATATAAGCTTATATTTCCCAAAATAGAAAATGATAGATTAAAACATTTATCACATAAAATATTCAAAATAAATCCGCCAAAGGATTTTGATAAATTTTACTGATTTAATAAAGGAAAAAAACGTTTGTTCAATTTAAAGATGAAGCAGGTGAATATGAATTTTCTTTTTATGTAGATAAAAAAATAATAAAATTTATTGTGATTTAGATAGATATATGAACAGATTTAATGATTACGGCAATGATAAAAAGACAAGCTGTAAGACACCGAGAATTGTAAATATTAGGCAGTTTAAGAATTGTGTTAAACAGCATAGATTATTAAGATTAATTTAAGAGGGAAATAATATGCCGACTTGGAGTAAGAGGGGACTTAGGGGAAGTATACTTGAAGAGATTATAAATAGAACAAATCTTTTTTATAAGGATAACAGCTTGGCTCTGATACAAAAAATTCCTACCCCTATTACACCTGTAGAATATACTAAAGAAACGCATCAAATAAAGCTGGCTTATTTTGAAAAAAAAAGTACGGTTGATTATATCGGTGCGGTACAGGGAATTCCTGTATGTTTTGACGCAAAAGAGTGCAGCAGCAGCAGATTCAGTCTTAATAATATTCATAAACATCAATTTGACTTTATGAGATGCTTTGAGGAGCAAGAAGGTATATCTTTTATTTTGATTTATTTTACCTCTCTTGAAAAATTTTATTATATGAGATTTAGAGAGTTGGAATTTATATATAAAAGATATCAGAATTGCGAAATAAAGAGCTTTAAGATAGATGAATTAGATGAAAAATTTTTTTTGACATATAATTCTCTTGGATATATTGAATACTTAGATGGCATTTCAAAGGATCTGTCTGAAAGATAAAATTTACATAAAAGGAGTAGAATATGAGTTCTGATAACGAAAAAGATTTTTTAAAAAGCGAAGATTTATCAAATAATGAAGAACTGAATTATAAAAGCTTTGCATCGGATAAAGATGAAAAAAGGGTAAATATTGAAAAAGAGATAATCGGTTGGATTAAATCGATAGCATTAGTTGTTATATTAAGTTTTATCTTTTTGCAGATATTTACTAATGCAAGAATACCGAGCAGCTCTATGGAAAACACCATAATGACGGAAGACAGGCTTTTCGGGTATAATTTTGCTTATAAGAATGCCGATGTAAAAAGAGGTGATATAATAATATTCAGGATGCCTGACGAACCTCATGAGATATATATTAAAAGAGTGATCGGTATTGCTGGAGATGAAATAAACTATATTGAACAGGAAAATGCCGAATCGGGTACAGAGATAAAGGTTGTAAGAAATGGTGAGATCTTGAACGAGCCTTATATTAAGGAGCCGATGATTGAATTGGAGGACAAGTATTTAAGCTTTAAGGTTCCTGAAAACAGCGTTTTTGTTATGGGAGATAACCGAAACCATTCTTATGACGGACGTTATTGGGAAAATCATTATGTAGGTAAGGATGCTATTATTGCAAAGGCCATGTTCAGATATTGGCCGCTTAACAAAATGGGAGTGGTGAATTAGATGACTGAATTTGTGAAAATAATTCAATCAATTATTTTGGGAATTGTGGAGGGATTGACAGAATTTTTGCCGGTATCATCTACAGGACATTTAATTATAGTGCAAAATCTTCTTAACTTTGACAGCCTTTTTGCTGGCAAAGAAGACTTTGTGCCTGCATATAGTTATATAATACAGCTTGGAGCTATTTTTGCGGTAATAATGTTGCAAAGAAAGCCTATTATAAACAGCTTTAGAAATTTTATGCCGCAAAAGGCGGGTTTTCAAAAGTCAGGGTTGAGGTTTTGGAGCAATATTGTAATAGCATGTATTCCGGGGGCGATAGTTGAATTTACCTTAGGAGATATAGTTGAGGATAAATTCTTTAATTTTGTAAGTATTGCGGTAGCTCTTATAATAGGAGCTTTGGTTATGATAGCTACCGATTATTTGATAAATAAAAACGAGCTTAAAAAGATATTGGTAAATATTGATTTTAGAATAGCATTTATTATCGGATTATTCCAATGCCTGGCTATTTTCCCGGGAGTGTCGAGATCTGCCGCTACCATAGTTGGCGGAATGGTTTGCGGTCTTACCCTGGTGTCATCGGCGCAATTCAGTTTCTTTTTGGCTATTCCGGTAATGTTCGGAATGAGTGTTCTTAAAATAATTAAGTTAGGGGTTATCCGCGGACTTAATTCTTATGATTATGTCTGTTTGGTTGTCGGTTTTTTAGTATCGTTTATTACAGCAGCTTTTGTAATAAAGCTGTTTTTGAGAATATTAAAGAAAAAGGCTTTGATACCTTTTGCAATTTATAGGATTATTTTAGCCGGTATAGTTCTGTTTGCAGGTATTTTTCAAATTATATAATTATTGATAAGGCTCTGAAATATACCGAAATTTTAGATATAATTTTTTTATTGCAGACCGGTTTTATTTATTTTATTTAAAGGAGAAATATTTATGAAAAAAAGAGTATTTTTAATAGTAATGGATAGTATGGGAATAGGTGGAGCTTTGGACGCCGCTGATTTTAATGATGAGGGAAGTGATACTTTAAGGACAATATATTCTTCAAAAAAGTTTAATGCTCCCACATTAGCTAAAATGGGGCTTTTTAATATTGATGATAATAATTACGCAAACAACTGTGAAAATCCGATAGCAAGCTTTGCCAGAGTAGAAGAAAAGTCAAAGGGTAAGGATACCACTATAGGACATTGGGAGATAGCAGGTTGTGTATCCAATAAGGCAATGCCCACTTATCCGAACGGTTTTCCTGAGGAAATATTGGATGAATTCACTGCAAGAACCGGAAAAGAGATTCTATGTAATATGCCGTATTCCGGCACGGATGTAATAAAAGATTATGGAGATGAACATATTAAGACCGGAAAGCTGATAGTATATACATCAGCCGACAGTGTATTTCAGATAGCGGCTCACGAAGAAATAGTGCCTATAGAAAAGCTTTATGAATATTGTAAGATTGCAAGAGAAATATTAAAAGGAGAGCATGCGGTAGGCAGAGTCATAGCAAGACCTTTTATAGGAAAAGACGGAAACTTTAAAAGAACATCTCATAGACACGATTTTTCACTTATACCGCCTAAAGATACAATGCTTGATAAAATATTAAAGGCAGGGCAGGAGAGCATAGGTGTCGGAAAAATTTATGATATTTTTGCCGGAAAGGGTATCGGGGAAAGTCTTGGAGTAAACGAGGATAACAATGACGGAATGAGAAAGACCTTTGAAGTGCAAAAAAGAGATTTTAGTGGTCTATGTTTTGTAAATTTGGTGGACTTTGATATGGTTTACGGGCATAGAAATGATATTGACGGCTATGCGAATGCGGTGACGGAATTCGATGTTCAATTAAAGGATTTTATTGACAATATGTCGGATGATGATATGCTGATGATTACAGCGGATCATGGCTGCGATCCAGGGACTGCAAGTACGGATCATTCCAGAGAATGTGTTCCTATGATAGTGTACGGTAAAAAAATAAAGGCAGGAGTGAATCTGCATAGATTGCATACATATGCCGATATGGCGGCAACCATATTGGATTATCTTGAAATAAATGATATGAGCGGAATTGACGGTACCAGCTTTTTAAGCAAGATAGTCTAAGCGCGGGGGAAATTATGTTGAACAGGATACTATTGAAGTTAAGCGGAGAGGCTTTATCAGGAGAGAAGAAAACCGGTTTTGACTTAGATGTATGTAAGGATATAGCAGGGCAGGTAAAATCTATTATAGATAAGGGAATTCAGGTGGCTATAGTGATCGGCGGAGGAAATTTTTGGAGGGGCAGAACAGGCACCGAGATAGAGCGAACAAAAGCTGATTCTATAGGAATGTTAGCTACGGTTATGAATTGTGTGTATGTATCGGAGGTGTTTAGGGCAACCGGCATAAAGACATCTATTTATAACAGCTTTGAGTGTGGTGATATTGCAGAGCTTTTTGTAAAAGATAAGGTACTTGATGATTTGAAAAAAGGAAAGGCGGTTTTTTTATCCGGAGGTACCGGACATCCTTACTTTTCCACAGACACCGCTACTGTTTTGAGAGCTATAGAAATCGAGGCTGACAGGATCCTGCTTGCCAAGGCGATAGACGGAGTATATGACAGCGATCCGGCAAAAAATACTGATGCGAAAAAATATGACAGTGTCAGTATTAAAGAGGTCGTGCAAAAGGGTTTGCAGGTTGTGGATATGACGGCATCTGTTTTAGCGATGGAAAATAAAATGCCGATGTCGGTATTTAAATTAAACGAGAAAGATAGTATAATAAATGCTGTAACCGATAAATTTAACGGTACAAAAGTAAATGTTTAGGAGGAATTATGGACGATAGGTTGAAAATTTACGAGGAAAAGATGAATAAGACTATGGCTAATATGAAAGAAGAGCTGGATGCCATAAGAGCCGGAAGAGCCAATCCCAAAATACTTGACAGAGTGAAGGTGGATTATTACGGTACAATGACACCTATTAATCAAATGGCAGGAATAAATGTTCCGGAGGCAAGAATATTACAGATTCAGCCTTGGGATGCTACAGCGATTAAAGCCATTGAAAAGGCTATATTAACATCGGAAATAGGAATTACGCCTAATAATGACGGAAAGGTGATAAGACTTGTCTTTCCGGAATTAACGGAGCAGAGAAGAAAAGAACTCAGTAAAGATGTTAAGAAAAAGGGAGAGGAAGCAAAGGTAGCTATTAGAAATATTAGAAGAGATGCTATCGACCATATTAAAAAACTGTCTAAAGAGGACGTTTCTGAGGATGTAATAAAGGATTTAGAAGATCAGATGCAAAAAATGACAGATAAGTTTGTAGAAGAAGTCGATAAGAATGTGGAAAGTAAATCTAAAGAAATAATGACAGTATAAAAAATCCCCCACATTATGCTGTGGGGTTTTTTATATGTATGGAGATGAAAATGCAAATACCTGAACACATAGCTATAATTATGGACGGCAACGGAAGATTTGCTGAAAAAATGGGTCGAGACAGGAGTTTTGGACATATAGAGGGTGCAAAAAGAGTGGAGCCTATATGCAAATATTGTGATAAAATAGGTGTTAAATATCTCACACTTTACGCTTTTTCAACTGAAAATTATAAAAGACCCAAGGTCGAGGTGGAGACGATTATGAGCCTTTTTAATACCTATCTTGTTAAGTTCATAAAGCCGATGCTTAATAATAATATGAGATTTTTTGTAATAGGTAACAGAAATGGCTTAAGCAAAAAGCTTATAAATAATATTGAGAACTTAGAAAAAGAAACTGAAAATAATACCGGTTTACAATTAACCTTAGCTATAAATTATGGAGGACGGGACGAGATAATAAGGGCGGTAAACAGTTTAAATAAGAGCAATATTACAATAGAAGAAATCAAATCCGCCTTGGATACAAGGGATATTCCGGACCCCGATCTGATTATAAGAACAGGTGGAGAACAAAGAATATCCAATTTTCTGATTTGGCAGTCAGCCTATAGCGAATTTTATTTTACTGACAGGTATTGGCCGGAATTTTTTGACGAAGATTTACAAAAGGCTGTAGATGACTATTGTTTAAGGGATAGAAGATTTGGAGGGGTATAGTAATGTTTAAGACCAGATTAATAAGCGGAGCCGTGCTGCTTATTATTGCATATTTTTCTCTTTGTCAAAACGGAGTGCTGCTTGCCTTAATATTATTGTTGTTGTCTGTCGCGGGTATGATAGAACTATATAAAATAGATAAGCCGAGTACCAATACCGTTATGTTTATAGGATTAATTACAGCATCGGCTTATTATGTGATTTTATATATGAACGGATTTTCCATATTACTTCAAATGCCTGTAGTTATAGGATTTTTGGCTATTTCTTTTGTATTTGTTATAAAATATCCTAAGATAGAGTTAAAGGATATCACCTTAGGAATTGTAGGTATTATTTATTTGCCTGTGATGCTTTCCTATATATATGTTCTAAGAAATTTAGAAAACGGCTTTATTTCGGTGTGGCTGATATTTTTCGGTTCCTGGGGTGCAGATACCTGTGCGTATTGTGTGGGAATGTTAATAGGAAAGAAAAAGCTTGCTCCCGTTCTAAGTCCTAAAAAGTCAGTGGAGGGGGCTGTAGGCGGAGTCATGGGAGCTGCTGTTCTTTCTTTGATTTATGCCGTTATTTTTAACAGGCTCGGATATTTGAATTTTAAGTATATATATGTTTATCCTGCTGTGTCATTTTGTGCAGCTATTATTTCGATATATGGAGATTTGTTTGCATCTGGTATAAAGAGAAAGTATAATATAAAGGATTACAGTAATTTAATTCCGGGGCACGGCGGTGTATTGGATAGATTTGATAGTGTTATTTTTGTAGCTCCGGTGGTATACTATACCTTAAAGACATTGGAGTCGTTATTTTAATTTTAGCCATAATTTAGGGAGATTTTATGAAAAAGGGATTGATGCTGCTCGGTTCTACTGGCTCTATAGGTAGACAGACTTTAGAAATAATTAAAAAAGATGAGAATTTTGAGGTTTTACTATTATCAGCTAAGAATAACATTAATTTATTAAAGGATCAGATAGATGAATTTTCGCCACAATATGCCTATGTACAGAATAAGGATTCGGCTTATAAACTAAAAAACAGTATAATAGACAGTTCTTGTGAGATTTTTTCGGATACTGAGCTATTATTTGATTTGCTTAGAAATACAGAGTATTATATGGCGATAAATGCGATGGTGGGTATGCAGGGCATAAGAGCTACTATGGCTATAGTTGAATCGGGACATGATATAGGTATAGCAAATAAAGAAACGCTTGTATGTACAGGACATATATTAATGCCTTTAGCGAAAAAAACCAATTCTTCTATTTTCGCTATAGATAGTGAGCATAGTGCGATAGCACAATCTTTTGTGGGAGAAAAAAAGGAAAATATCGATCATATAATAATTACTGCATCGGGAGGACCTTTCTTTGAAAAAAGAAAAGATGAATTGGAAAAGGTGAAAGTAGAGGATGCTCTTCAGAATCCGAATTGGAGTATGGGTAAGAAAATAACTGTTGATTCTGCCACTATGGTTAATAAGGCTTTAGAAGTGATGGAGGCTAAGTGGCTCTTTGATATTGAGATAGATAGAATAAAAGTTGTGGTACATAGACAGAGTATAATTCATTCCGCCATCTGTTATAATGACGGTGCGATAAAGGCTCAACTTGGAGTGACAAGTATGCTGCTCCCTATCAGCTATGCTCTTTATAAGTATGACAGAAGAAATAATTTAGAAAAGCTTGACCTTATTAAAATTGCAAGGCTTGATTTTGCGGAGGTGAGAAAGGATATTTTTGACGGCTTTTATCTGGGGCTTGATGCTGCAAAAATCGGCGGAAGTATGCCGACTGTATTTAATGCAGCCAATGAAATAGCGGTAGAGAGGTTTTTAAATAGAGAAATAGGATTTTTAGATATTCCGAGAATTATAAAAAATGAGATGGATAGACACAGTGTTATAAAAAATCCGAGTATTGATGATATTTTAGAAATTGAGAAAAAAATCTTTAAAAGGGAGGAATGCTGAGAATGAGCTTTATTGTTACTTTACTTGTTATAAGCCTTATAGTGTTTATACATGAGCTTGGGCATTTTCTTTTTGCAAAATTAAATAAGGTAGGTGTAAGAGAATTTTCTATAGGTTTCGGTCCGAGACTCTTATCTTTTAAAAAAGGAGAAACCAGATATTCCATAAAGGCTGTTCTTTTAGGGGGAGCCTGTGAAATGGAGGGAATGCTGGAAGATAGCGAGGCTGATGTAATAAACGAAAAATCCTTTATTACAAAGGGAAAACTTGCAAGGTTTACCGTGATATTTGCGGGTCCGTTATTTAACTTTATACTGGCATTTATACTGTCATTTATAGTGGTAAGCATCAAGGGCTATAATATGCCTGTTGTTGCGGCTTTGACAGAGAACAGTCCGGCTTTGGAGGCGGGAATTAAAGAAAACGACATAATTTATTCCGTAAATAATGATAAAATTCATAATTCGTCTGCGGTAAGCCTAAGTTTAGCCGATTATAGAGGAGATTCTCCCGTAAATATAGGAATTATAAGGAATGGAAAAAAGCAGACAATTAGGCTTACTCCGAGGCTTGATGAAAAGAGTGGCAGATATCTTATAGGCGTACAGATGTCTTATGAGAGAGTAAAGGGAAATTTTTTCGATAATCTTTTAAATGGATATTATGAGATGACATATTTTGCAAAGTCCACTGCGATCAGTCTTAAAATGCTGGTTACAAATAAAGCATCCGTGTCTGATATGGTGGGACCTATCGGAATTTCTTCGGTTGTGGGGCGGGCTATTCAAGGTGAAAACGGAAAAATAAATGACAACGCTATTTTTAATCTTATGAATTTGGCAAGTCTTATATCAGTTAACCTGGGTATAATGAATTTGCTGCCTATTCCGGCGTTTGACGGAGGCAGGCTTTTTCTTATTCTAATAGAGCTCTTAAGGGGTAAAAAATTAAAGCCCCAAACAGAAGAGAGAGTTTTGACTGTGGGCTTTATGATAATTGTGGGATTGTCGGTGATTATACTTTTCAATGATGTGGTAAGACTGATCAGATGATTTTAAAATAAAAAATCGGAGTGACAGGATTTGAACCTGCGACCTCAGCGTCCCGAACGCTGCGCTCTACCAAACTGAGCCACACTCCGTAAAACGTACCTATTATATTACAAATTTTTGTAAAATGCAAGAACTTTTATTTAAAAATATATATTGGAGATAGATTTGTGCTGTCTTTATAAAGAATATTAAAAAAATAGGTGTTGAACTTTACTGCTTTATGTATATAATATAAGAGTTGGACATAACTTTGATATTTGTGAAATTTATAAGGAGAATAAAATAAATTGGATAATAATAGTGAGAATAACAATAATCGCAATAATAAAATTCTTGCCTTTATGGCTGTTTTGCTGGGTCTTTTAATATGCATGAGTTTTTTAAATAATATGCTTAAATCGGCAACGGATCCTATTCATATAACCTATACCGAATTTATGAAAATGGTTCGTGACAATGCTGTGAAATCGGTCAAATTAAAGAATGAAAGAATTTTGATAAAGCCCTCTGATGAAAAAGAAATGAAGAGAGGGATATCTTATTTTACAAGTAATATAGGTGATGACAGATTATATGAAACCTTGGACAGATACGGGGTGGAAATAGACGGACAGGTAATTGACCCTACCGAGCAGTTTATTTCAAAGATTATAACCCTGTTGTTGCCGTTGCTTTTGGTTTATGGAATTTTTCTTCTGGTAATTAGAAAAGCGGGTAAAAGCGGAGGAGTTTTCGGCATAGGAAAAAGTAATGCAAAGGAATATGTTCAAAAGGACACCGGCATTACTTTTAATGATGTTGCAGGAGAGGACGAGGCTAAAGAATCTCTTCAAGAGGTTGTTGATTTCCTGCATAATCCTACAAAATATACCGGAATAGGAGCTAAACTTCCAAAAGGCGTACTGTTGGTGGGACCTCCGGGAACTGGTAAAACCCTGCTTGCAAAGGCTGTGGCGGGAGAGGCGAAGGTTCCGTTTTATTCATTATCCGGTTCATCTTTTGTGGAGATGTTTGTAGGTGTCGGAGCATCCAGAGTAAGAGATCTGTTTGAGGATGCTAAAAAGAGTGCTCCCTGTATAATTTTTATTGATGAGATAGATGCGGTGGGAAAGAGCAGAGACTCAAGGTTCGGAGGAAATGATGAAAGGGAGCAGACATTAAATCAGCTGCTTGCGGAAATGGACGGATTTGATTCATCTAAGGGGCTGCTGGTATTGGCGGCTACCAATATTCCTGAAGTCCTGGATCCGGCATTACTTCGTCCCGGACGTTTTGACAGGAGAGTAATAGTTGATAAGCCTGATCAAAAGGGAAGAGAGGCTATATTAAAGGTACACTCAAATAATGTAAAGATTGATGATACCGTTGATTTAAAAGAGATAGCCTTTGCGACATCGGGGGCTGTGGGCTCCGATCTTGCCAATATGGTAAATGAGGCAGCAATTTTAGCTGTAAAAGACAGGAGAAACCTTGTGTCGCAAAAGGATCTGTTTGCAGCGGTGGAGCTTGTTTTAGTAGGAAAAGAAAAAAAGGACAGGGTTTTAAGTATTGAAGAGCGCAGAATAGTATCCTTTCATGAGGTGGGACATGCTTTGGCTGCGGCTGTTCAAAAAAACTGTGAGCCCGTACAAAAGATCACTATTGTGCCAAGGACTATGGGCGCATTAGGTTACACTATGACCGTTCCCGAGGAGGAAAAATTCCTTGATACAAAGGATCAGCTCCATGACAGAATAGTAGAATATTTAGCCGGACGAGCCGCGGAGGATATAGTGTTTAATACAATAACGACAGGTGCGGCAAACGACATAGAAAGAGCTACAGCTATTGCTAAAAACATGGTCACAAGGTTCGGAATGAGTGACAGATTCGGAATGATGGGTCTTGCAAAAACCGAAAATCAATACTTAAACAACAGATCCAGCCTTGAATGTAGTGATGTGACAGCTGCAGCGGTAGATGAAGAAATAAACAAGTATCTTAAGATGTGCTATCAGCAAGCAAAAGATTTGCTGAATGAAAACAGGGAGGCACTTGATGTTATATCTGAACATTTGATAAAGCACGAAACCATTACCGGAAAAGAGTTTATGCAGCTTTTTAGAGAGGTACAAAATAAGGATAGGACTGTATTTGAAAATGCTACTGAGAGTTTATAATGATATAAAAAAATATTTTTCATTTATTATTTATTCCGCAAAGGCGACATTAAAATCGGAGGTATCCAATTCGCATTTAGGTTGGATTTGGTGGGTTTTAGAGCCTCTGTTGTTTATGTTTATTTATATGTTCGTTGGTCTTGTGGTATTTCGAAAGGGCGAGAAATATTTTGCAATTTTTGTGTTTGTCGGTCTGTCTATGTGGAATTTTTTTAATAAGGGAATAAATAACAGCATAAAAACAGTGCAAAGAAACAGTGCTATTGTGGGAAAGGTCTATATTCCCAAGCATATACTTTTACTTAGTGATCTCTGCCAGCTGATGATAAAAATGTTTATTTCTTTTATTATTGTGTTCGCAATGATGATTTTTTATAAGGTGCCGATAAGCTTTAATATTTTATATTTTATTCCTATAATGGCTTCACTGTTTATGATAACATTCGGAATTTCCTGTATAATGTTGCATTTCGGAGTCTTTGTGGAAGATTTGAAAAACATTATAAATGTCGGATTCAGGCTTTTGTTTTATTTAACGGGTATATTTTACAGCATAGAAAAAAGAGTTCCGAAAAAATTCGGAAATATTTTATTAAAGACAAACCCGATAGCCTGTCTTATAGATTCATGTAGAAAAAGTCTGATATATTGCGAAACACCGGCCAGAAAGCTGATTATTTTATGGTTTTTGATCGGATGTATATTATCAATTATAGGTATTCATGTCATATATAAGAATGAAAACAGTTATGCAAAGGTGATGTAATGGAAAATCTTGAAAATGCGATAGAGGTAAGAAATCTTTCTATAAAGTATAAGACGTTAAAGCAGACCTCAATAAGAAAGAGTCTGTTTAAGCTCAAAAAAGCAAAGCAAAAAGAATATGAGGCATTAAGAGGCATTTCGTTTGATGTTAAAAAAGGTGAAATTTTGGGAATAATAGGCAGCAACGGTTCGGGGAAGTCCACATTGCTTAGGGCAATAGCTGGAATTTTTTCTGCCGATTCCGGAAGTATTGATCTTTACAGCAGGTCCGTGTCTCTAATTGCGATAGGAAAGGGTTTTGACAAAAAACTCACAGGTAGAGAAAATATAAGGCTTACCGGAATGTTACTCGGGTTTTCCAAGGCGGAAATAGAGGAAAAAATACCCAGGATTATAAAATTTGCCGATTTGGGAAGCTTTATTGATATGCCGGTGAAAACTTATTCAAGCGGTATGTTCAGCAAGCTCTCATTTTCAATAAATACGATATTGTTGACAGATATTATATTGGTAGACGAGGTCTTAAGTGTCGGCGACGAGGAGTTCAGGCGAAAAAGTAAAAAGAGGATGAAAAAAGTAATTTCATCTAAGAAAAGGACTGTTATACTTGTTACACATAATATGAATGAGATAAAAAAATTGTGTAACAGGGTGATGTGGCTTGAAAAGGGCAGTATAAAAATGATTGGAGATTCTCAGGAGGTAATTGATGCATATGTTGATTACAACAAGACTAAGACAACAGAAGTAAAGCCTAAAACAGATGTAAATATGACGGTTGATAAAGAAAATGTATCTGATGCTCCACAGAAAATTTGTATGTTGCTCGATACTGATTTATATAAAAAATCGGAAAATTTGTCCAAGTAAAAATTTATGTTTTTTTGAAAAAGTATTGATTTTGAAATTTAATAATGAGGGCTAAGGGGAAATTTGATGGGAGAGTGTGTTTCAGTAGTTATGCCTGCTTATAACAGTGCAAAAACGATTTTGCCTGCAATAGAATCAGTATTTATACAAGACGGCATAAAGGAATTGATTATTATTGATGACTGTTCAAATGATAATACCGAGGATATAGTTAGGGCAAAAATTGCCGATAGTGAATATAGTATCATCTACTTAAGAAATGAAAGAAATATGGGAGCAGCTTTTTCAAGGAACAGAGGTATTGCTCTTGCCAATGGCGAATATATAGCTTTTTTGGATGCTGATGATATTTGGAGATATAATAAAATCAGTAAGCAAATAGAGCTGATTAAAAAAACAGGTGCAATAATATGTGCCTGTTCAAGAGAATTAATGTTGCATAATGGAGAATTAATTGGTAAAATAATAAGAGTTCCCAAAAGTGCGGATTATAAAAGACTTCTCTGCGGTAATGTGGTTAATTGCTCATCTGTGCTTGTTAGAGCCGATGTGATGAAAGCCTATCCTATGACTGATGACGATATTCACGAGGATTATATTACATGGCTTAGAATTTTGCGCGATACCGAGGGAAGAGTTGTGTTTTTAACTTTTCCGTATTTGCTTTACAGATTATCAATAAATGGCAAATCATCTAATAAATTCAAGTCCGCCATAGCCACATTTGAGGTGTATAGAAGACTCGGCTTGAGTTTTTTTTGCTCAATTTATTATTTTTTTAGATATGCAATTTCTGCTGTAATTAAGTATAACTTTTAATATTTGGAGGCAACCGTTTTGCAGGGTAAGGAACAGTTTAAAAGGCTGGTCATATTTTTTATGGCAGTCTTCATTATGTCGGTACAACTTTTCTTGTATGGTTTTGTTTGGTTTAATTTTTACGTTAATCTGATGCCAATTAAGTATTTCAGAAGAGGACATTGGGCTATTATTGCGATGTATGCGGTGTTTTTGCTGGCATTCGGTCTTATTTTCGGCGGTTTTAAAGTCGGATATTTGAGGCTTATGGATATGCTTTTATCACAGATTATATCAATAGTAATTGTAAATTCCTTGACATATTTGCAGCTTGCCTTAATCGGCAGGTGGAGGTTTTTAACTCACAGCCAATACATAGCAGGCTTAACCCTGTGCGATATGGTCATAATCGTGATTTGGTGTGTGATTTCAAGAGATATTTACATAAAGCTTTATCCTCCATATAGAATGTTGCTTGTCTATGGAGAGAGAGGATATGATGCTTTAATCAATAAGCTCTCTCAAAGAGCCGATAAGTATAATATTGAGAGCACGATCTCTATCGAAGAAAATTCACTTGAAACTGTGATGAAGAAGATTGACGATTTTGAGTCCGTTGTTTTATGCGATATATCGGCAAATGAAAGGAATGATCTGCTAAAGCATTGCTTTGACAGATCTATAAGATGCTACATAACCCCTAAGCTTTCAGATATCATTGTCAGCAGTGCTACGGACATATATTTGTTTGACAGTCCGTTAAGAGTGGCGAAGAACTCAGGACTTACATTTGATCAGCGATTATTTAAAAGGTTGCTTGATATCATTTGTTCTGTTATAATATTAGTTGTTTTTTCGCCTATACTTATTTTGTCAGCCCTTATAATTAAAATTTATGACGGCGGTTCTGTAATGTATACACAGGAAAGACTTACAGAAAACGGGAAAATCTTTAAAATATTTAAATTCAGGAGTATGAGAGAGCATTCTGAAACACAGGGAGCCAGACTTGCAAGTAAAGATGATGACAGAATTACACCATATGGCAGATTTATCAGAAGACTGCATCTTGACGAGCTGCCGCAGATTTTTAATATTTTAAAGGGTGATATGTCATTTGTCGGACCGCGTCCTGAAAGGGCTGAAATTCAAGAGGAATATGAAAGAGTGATACCTGAATTTCATTTCAGGCTTAAGGTAAAGGCGGGACTTACAGGATATGCGCAGGTGTATGGTAAGTACAGTACAACTCCATATGATAAATTAAAGCTTGATATGACATATATAGAAAATTATTCGTTTTTAATGGATATTAAGCTGATTTTGTTGACTGTAAAGGTTCTTTTTTCAAAGGAGAATTCAGAAGGGGTTGATAATGGAAAAAAGACCGCTATTTAATTAATATAGTATAATTTTATGAAGAGGTTTTAAAATGAGTGATATTGAGCATAATTTCAACAATAACAGAAAAGGTAAAAAGAAAAAATTTAAAAAGATATTAGTGCTTGAAATGATTCTTCTATTTTTGGGAATCGGAGCGCTTTTTGCAGTGTTTTATTTTGAGGGAAAGCTTGGGAAAATTGCAAGAACAAAAAAACTTACCGATGAACAGGCAGGAATTGTAAAAAGAGAGGTTAAAGAGCCTGAAGCGGAGGAACCCAAAAAGCACTTGATAAGATATGAAACCTTGGTACTCTACGGACTTGATTCCAGACAAAATCAGCTGGATGGAGGCACAAATTCGGATGTTATGATGGTCTGTGCCATTGATAACGATAAAAAACAAATAAGGCTGTTATCCATTTATCGTGATACCTATATGGACAACGGAAGTGATAATGGAAATATTATTCTAAAGAGAGCCAACAGTGCCTTTTTATATGGCTATGACAGATCAATAAGAATGATAAATCGAAATCTTGATCTTGATATTAAAAGTTACGTGTCTGCATCTTTTGCGGCGGTTACAAAGGCTGTGGATGCCTTTGGAGGTATAGAGATAGAGATAACCGATAAAGAGGCAAGACAGATAAACAGATATCTTAAAGAAACTGCAAGAGTGGCAGGGGTTCCATGTCATTTCCTTAAAGCTGGAGGAAAGCTTACACTTGACGGAGCACAGGCTACCACCTATGCACGTATCAGAAAAGGTGTGGGTGATGATTTTTCAAGAGCGAACAGACAGAGAATAGTAATAAAGAAGCTGTTTGAAAAGGCAAGAAAATTTGATGTGATGCAGCTCAATAAAGCCATGGATGATGTACTTCCTTATATTTCAACGAATTTAGACAACTCACAGATATTGGATTATATAAAGGATCTTGTTACATATGATATAGTTGAAACTGCGGCTTTTCCGTTTGATTTTACGAGCACATACGTGGGAAAGGCTGCCGTAATAGTGCCTATTAATTTAAATAAAAATGTTTTGGACGTACATAAGTATCTTTATCCGGAAAGAGATCCCAATTATGATACTTCACAGCTGGTAAAGACTATAAGTGACCATATTAAAAATACCACGGGTGTAACCGATAATACTCCAAAACTTGAGATAAAATATTATAACGGTGAGGATGCCAACAAGGTTGGGAATTCCATGAATAAGCCTGAAAATATTCCTAATGAGCAAAAGGAAGAAGGGACTCATAAATCAGATACTGATAAACAAAAGGATACTAAAAACGGCATAAATAACAGCAAAAATGTGAATAAGATACCATAAAATCATCAAGCTTAATTCATATTTAAAACACAGCGACAACACAGATAAGTTCTATATTTTCGATAAGACAAAGAAACATAATGATTGTTGTACTAAAGAAAGGATGTGTGGTATTAATGGATGGTTATAATGAAAAAAATAATATAGAAAATAGTGAACAGGATCTTAACACAAATGCGCCCAATGAGAAACGAGATGAGTATATTGATATTTTTTCGACTGAGCCTAATAGACAGCAGGCTGTCCAAAATAATACAAATAATATGAATGATTCGGAAGCGAATAATTCTGACGATTATTTTGCAAACAATACCGTAGCTGATGATAAAGGAGATAATTATCAATATTATCAGTTCAGCAATACCTCTAAGGATAAGAGCCTAGATGAGATAAGAGAAGAAGAAAGGGCTGAAAGATTAAGACAGAAATTATTGAAAAAACAGTATTACAGTGGAAATAATCTTAACGGCAAGGGTGGTTTTACTGCCAAAAGGTTTTTTGCGATGATCGGGATTGCAGCATTTTTAGGAGTTGTTGCTGGTCTTAGCTTTGTCGTAACCAACCGTCTGGTGGGAAGCGATTTTAAATCAGTTTCTGAGAATACTTTAGATAATGAAATGGTAGCTGATGAAAATGATGCTCAAAGGCAGATAGCGGAAACTACCGGATATAAGGTATTAAACGATGTATCACAGATAGTAGCTATGAACAAGCCGGCAATGGTCAATATCTCCGCTACCACTCAAACACAGCTACAGGATTTTTTCAGAGGTTCATATTATAAAGACATCCCTATGAGCGGTTCCGGATTTATTATAAGCGAGGATGAGAATAATTATTATATAGCCACAAATAACCACGTGGTTGATAACGGTAATAATTTATCGGTGGCATTTATTGATAATTCCGTAGCTCCTGCTACAATAAAGGGTAAGGACAGCCATAACGACCTTGCGGTGATATCCGTAAAAAAATCCGATATAGCGGAAGAAACGATGCGGCAGATAAAAAAGGTCGAAATCGGCGATTCAAATAATCTTGTTGAGGGTCAGGCGGTTGTTGCTATGGGTAATGCTCTTGGCTACGGACAGTCCACCACGAGCGGTATAATTTCAGCTATCGGACGCAGCATACAGCTATCTGACGGATCGAAAATGGAGGGTTTAATTCAAACTGATGCTGCTATTAATTTCGGAAATTCCGGAGGAGCTTTAATTGATGCCACCGGCAGAGTAATTGGAATAAATTCTGCAAAAAACGGTTCAGAGGCTGTAGAGGGAATGGGTTATGCAATTCCGATTTCCAAAGCAGAACCTATTATTAATAAAATTTTAAAAGACGACAGGCAGATAGTGGAAGCAAAAAATAGAGGTATGCTTGGAGTGACGGGGTTTACAACTGATGAAAATGTAAAAAGGTCTTACGGAATTCCAATAGGATTTTACATAAAGAATGTTACAAAGGGCTTAGGAGCTGATAAAGCAGGCATTTTGAGCGGCGATGTGATAGTGGAGGTCAACGGCTTTAAGGTAGAAACACAGCAGGACATTGCGGAAAGATTACAGTATTTCAAGGTTGGAGAAACTGTTGATGTAGGCATAATGAGAAATATCGGCGGAGAATATAAATTTTCCACAAAGAAGGTGCTAATCTCCGCTAAAGATAAAGATATGTTAAATCAGGAGGAGCAGCAAAGAGAGCTTGAAGAGTACAAGCATAACAGACCATACATTCAGGAAAATAATGAAAATCATGACGGTTTGGAAAATGATGACATTCAGTACGATTTTAATTATAGTAATGAAAATGACAACAAAATGGGAGAACTGTTGGAAAAAATCTTCGGAGTTCATTAAAAATATTATAAGCTTAATTTACGTCGGCAGTTTAATTCTGCCGGCGTTTAAGTGTTGCTGAGGAAAGGATTTGTTGATGACTGAAAATAACGAAATTAACAAGGATGAAATTAAAAACGGTAATGGTGAAAACATTACAAATAGTGATGTGAACGAAAATGGAGAAAATAATGATGACAGCATAAAGAAAGACAGGTTTTGCTTTGTGTGCAGAAGACCTGAAAATACCGCAGGAAAGCTTGTTACATTGCCAATGGGTATGAAAATCTGTACCGACTGTATGCAAAGAACCTTGGATAGTATGAGCAGCTTACCATTAGATGAGATGAATTTCGGAAACTTGCCGTTTGGTATTAAGAACTTTAATTTCGCCGATTTTAATGAAAATTTTTATGATAACAGCGATAAGGCAAAGGAAGAGGGCTTTCAGAAAGAAAATGAAAAGGAGAATTTAGATACAGGGATATCAAAGAAAAAAGAAGATAACAAAAAGACATTTGATTTAGAAAAATTGCCTCTCCCTCACATTATAAAGCAGGGACTTGACGACTATGTGATAGGTCAGGATTTTGCCAAAAAGGTAATTTCCGTAGCGGTATATAATCATTATAAGAGAATATCTTCCAAAAATGATAATGAAGTGGATATAGAAAAGTCAAATATTCTGCTCTTGGGGCCCACAGGTTCAGGAAAGACTTATCTTGTGCAAACATTGGCTCGTTTACTGGATGTGCCGCTTGCAATAGCTGATGCAACCTCTCTTACAGAGGCGGGATATATAGGAGATGACATTGAAAGCGTTTTATCCAAACTCTTATCGGAGGCAAAGGGTGATGTAAAAAAGGCTGAAGCCGGAATAGTATTTGTAGATGAGATTGATAAGCTTGCTAAAAAGAAAAACGTTCATCAAAGAGATGTGTCAGGAGAATCCGTTCAGCAGGGAATGTTAAAGCTGCTTGAGGGAGCAAGAGTCGAGGTACCCGTGGGAGCATCCAGTAAAAATGCCATGGTGCCGCTGACTACAATGAATACTAAAAATATTTTGTTTATCTGTGGAGGAGCCTTCCCCAGAATTGACGATATAATCAAGGAGAGACTGAATAAACAAAGTTCTATGGGTTTTTTAGCAGATTTAAAGGATAAGTATGATGAAGAGGATGATATATTAAAGTATGTCACTTCGGATGATATAAGAAAATATGGTATGATACCGGAGTTCATAGGCAGACTTCCTATTATCTGTCATTTGAGCGAGCTGTCAAAGGAGAATCTGATACAGATATTAAAAGAGCCGAAAAATGCCATATTAAAACAGTACAAAAAGCTGCTTGAGATGGACGAGGTGGATCTCAATTTTTCAGATGATGCATTGGAAGCGATTGCACAAAAGGCTATAAAAAGGAAGACCGGAGCCAGAGCCTTAAGATCAATTATAGAAGAATTCATGCTTGATATAATGTATGAGATACCTAAAGATGATAATATAGGCCGGGTTACAATTACCGCAGATTATATAAACGGCAAAACCTCACCTATGATAGAAATGAGAACGGTTGGAAGGATAGATGTAAATTGATTTATATTTTAATAATATGTTTTATTATAATAGCAGATCTTACAATTAAAAATAAAATTGAAAAAACGAAAGAGCTTGAAAATAGGGGGCTGTTTGATGGAAAAATTGTAATAAACAGTCTTAAAAATTATGGGGTTTCTTTTGGAGCCTTTTCTGATAAACCTGTCGTCTTAAGAAAATTTTTGAGTTTTTTTATTGTAGGCGGTTTAATTATTTATATTTTTATGTTATGCTTTAAAAAATTGAACCGCATATCTGAGCTTGCCCTTTCCTTTATTTTAGGCGGAGGGCTTG
>JBGZAX010000072.1:0-4002 GCA_041844335.1 Lachnospiraceae bacterium | reverse complement strand
GTCCTCATGAGCGTGATGCTCTCCGTCCTTGTGGTCATGATGCTCTCCGTCCTCATGAGCGTGATGCTCTTGAGGACGGAGAACACCACGACCACGAGAACGGAGAACATCATCACCACGAAATGGACGAACATGTATGGACAAGCCCGAAAAACGCCATTACTATTGTAAATGCAATAAGAGAACAGCTAAAGGCGATAGACGGCACAAATGCTGCAGCATATGATGCAAATGCCGATAAATACATACAGGAGCTGACTGCTCTTGATAAGGATTTTACAGATACAATAAATGCATCCACAAAGAAAACAATAGTTGTGGGAGACAGATTTCCGTTCAGATATTTAGCGGATGCATACGGATTAAAATATTATGCGGCATTCACAGGCTGTTCAACAGATACCGAGGCTAAGCCGAGCACAGTGGCATTTTTAATAGATAAGGTAAAAGAGGAAGGGATAAATACGGTATTCACTATAGAGATGTCGGACGGAAAAATAGCTGATTCCATATGTGAGGCTACCGGAGCAAAGAAAGAAATGTTGCACTCTGCACATAATTTAAGTCAGGAAGAGGTGAATTCCGGTCTGACATATATTAAGCTTATGCAGGATAATCTTGCAAAATTAAAGGCGGCACTTAATTAATGAATTTGATAAAATCTGAAAATCTGACATTGGCATATGATAAGAAGATAATAATAGATAAACTAAGCTTTGAAATAGATTCGGGCTCTTATCTATGTATAGTCGGTGAAAACGGAACAGGGAAGAGTACTCTTATAAAGGGGCTGCTCGGTTTGAAAAAGCCGAGCGGCGGGGTCTTAAGCCTAAATGGAATTACAAACAGAGAAATAGCATATCTGCCGCAAAAAAACGACATTCAAAGAGATTTTCCCGCCAACGTCGAAGAAATCGTATCGTCAGGATATCTTACAAGGCTTAAAAGCAGGCTCTTTTTTAACAGAGCCGACAGGAAGATAATTAATGATTATTTAAATCAGTTCGGACTTGAAAAAATGGCAAAGGCTCCATATAAGAGCCTTTCGGGGGGACAGCAGCAAAGAGTTCTCATAGCCAGAGCATTATGTTCAGGGGCAAGGCTAATAATACTTGATGAACCTACTGCAAGCCTTGATCCTATTATAGCAAGCGAATTATACGGACTGATTTCACATTTAAATAAAGCACACAATATTACAATAATAATGGTGTCGCACGACTTGGAGCCTGCACTTAAATATGCTACACATATCCTGCAATTAGGTACCAAATCGTATTTTTATGCTGCAAAAGAGGAATATATAAATAGCGATATGGGACGTACCTATATGACATTAAAGAGGGAAGCTTAAATGATTGATTTATTACGGGAAATGATGACCTATCCCTTTATGGTAAGAGCCTTTGTGGTGGGTCTTATAGTGGCGGTTTGTGCAGCTATGCTTGGTGTAAGTATGGTATTAAAGCGTTATTCTATGATAGGAGACGGGCTGTCTCATGTGGCATTTGGCTCGCTTGCCATAGCTACAGCTCTGCATTTAAGTCCTATTTTTGTATCAATGCCGATAGTGGTTGCGGCAGCATTTTTGTTGCTCAGAATTAATGCGAACAGCACCATAAAGGGCGATGCCGCAATAGCCGTTATATCCACAGGCTCACTTGCCATAGGTGTAATGAGTCTGTCTATGAGTGTCGGAATGAATACGGATGTGTGTAATTATCTGTTCGGTTCCATTTTAGGAGTAAGAAAGACGGAGATGCTTTTAACCGTCGTCATAGGGATAGCCGTGATTATCACTTTTATTTTAACCTATAACAGATTATTTGCGATTACTTTCGACGAAACCTATGCAAGAGCCACGGGTATTAATGTGGACAGATATAATGCTCTGTTATCACTGCTTACAGCCTTTATTATAGTGTTGGGCTTAAGAACCATGGGAGCGTTGCTTATATCAAGCATGATTATTTTCCCGACATTATCCGCTATGAGGGTTTGCAGAAGCTTTAAAGCGGTGGTGGTATTATCTGCCGTAATTTCTGCAATATGTTTCTTGACGGGACTTTTAATATCCTACGCCTTTTCCACACCAACCGGAGCAAGTGTGGCGATACTAAATATTATTGTCTTTATAATATCCACAGTAGCAGGGCTGTCAAGGACTTGATTATTACAGCAGCTCGTTAAGAAAGCCTGACGGAATTTTATCTCTTGAGTGAATGAGCCTCGGCACCATTAAAAACAGGCTGTCTATAGCTCTTGTCATACTTACATAAAACAGCCGTCTTTCCTCTTCAAGAGCTTTTTTATCAAATTTTACTCGTCCGTCGGTTTTTTTGTTTTTAGAATATGGAATATTTCCTTCGACACAGTTTATTATGAACACATTTTTAAATTCCAAACCTTTAGCGGAGTGAAAGGTTGATACGGTAACGGAGTTTTTGTTATTAAAATCAATCTTAATTTCCGCTAATTTTTTTGTATAATCATCTACAAGGAAAAAAACCTCTTCAAAGGTTGAAAATTTATCGAAAAGCTCTCTAAGCTCCAGGCTCTGCTCATATAATTCGTCAAAGGAAAGATTGTTTTCCTTTGCATATTTTATTAAATGTTCTCTGTAATTTATGTTGTTCAGTATATAGTCTATTGCGGAGCCGGGCTTTAGTGAACAGATTTCTCTCAGATTGTCAATCAGGCTTACAACATTGTAAAACACCCAGTTCTTAAGCATTACTTTTTGTTTAAGCCTTGCAAGATCGACTGTAGGCTCTTCAAGCCATTCTCTTTTGATGTATCTTACGGGTTTATTCATAACACGAAGAAGATATGAGCGTTTCACAGTCTTGTTTATCTTATAATCGTGTGCAAGGTGAAAGTATGCCAGAATGTCAAGAGCTACTAACGTGTTGAAAATATTGCTTGCACGCTCTCTTGATGAAAACGCGATGTTATTTCTGATAAGTTCGCTTATTAAGGGCTCAGTTTCCTTATTTGTTCTTGCAAGAACTGCAAAGTCATTATAATTTGCCCCGTTTTTTACCATATCCTTTATTTTATTTATGATGTAGCGGTTTTGGGAATTCTGATTATTCACCTTTACTATTTTTGCAAGGCTTTTGGAATTATTTCCGGCAGATATTAATTTGTTATATCTTTGCCCGTTATGTGATATCAATTTATTTGAAAGCTTTACAATAAGCCCCCCCGATCTGTAATTGGTGTCAAGGGTAATAATTTTCGTATTCTTGAAGTCTCTTGAAAAGTTCAGCATTATAGATGGATTTGCCCCACGAAACGAATATATGCTTTGGTCGTCGTCACCCACTGCAAAAATATTATTCAAGGGATGAGCCAGAAGGCGAATTATCCTATATTGCAGCTCACAGATATCCTGAAATTCATCTACCAATATGTATTTGAATTTGTTTCTGCAATGAAAAATACTTTCCTCATTACTTAATAAAAGCCTATAGCAGTACAGCATCAAATCGTCAAAATCAAGAAGTCTTTCAGACTTAAGGTATACCTGATATTCGTTATAAACATAGGTTAATTGTCTGGAATATTCTATCTCATTTAAGCTATCTTTTTTAATTGCCCCTGTTTTTATGCCCGATATGAAAAGAAGAGCCTGCCTGATAAAATCATTCTTGTTATCAATTTCAAGCTTAAGTCTTTTTATTATATTATCAATACATTCAAACTGCTTATTTTCAGATATCATATTATCCGAGGTAAAGCTGCTGAAGCTGCTTAAAATCTTAAAAAAGAGAGAATGTAGGGTGCAGAATGTCATGTCCGTTCCGGAATCATCACAAAACGATAGGTAACGCTCTTTCATATTCTTTGCGGCAGCCCTTGTAAAGGTAATGATCAGAATATTATTAGGATTCACATTGTATTTAGACACAAGAGTGTGTGCCCTTTGCGCTATTACGGTAGTTTTTCCGCTGCCGGGACCCGCTATCACAAGCATCGGACCGTTCAGATGAGCCACGG
>JBGZAX010000071.1:0-7012 GCA_041844335.1 Lachnospiraceae bacterium | reverse complement strand
TCTCTCGACCATATGAAATGGCAAATTTTCTATAAAAATGTTCTCCGACATTTACTTAAAAAAGACCTGCAAGCATCGGCAATACCATAGCTAAAATTATTATTACAGCCACTATAGTAGCTATCAGTCTTCTATGTTTTTTCATTTATTTCTCCTTTTGTTTTATAAAACTACAATAATCACCCAATATACAATCATTGCAGATCGGATTAATCGCCTTGCACTTATCCCTTCCGAATGCTATCAGCATAATATTTATCGCTATCCATTCACTTTTCGGAAGTTCTCTCATCAGATCATACTCTATCTTCACAGGATCCGAATTTTCGGTAAGCTTAAGTCTGTTTGAAATTCTCTTTACATGAGTATCCACAACCACACTCAGTTCTTTAAAAACAGCTCCTCTGACAACATTCGCAGTCTTTCTTCCGACTCCGGGCATTCTTGTTAAAAGATCAATGTCACAGGGAACCTCTTCATTGTATTCTTCGCACAAGACCCTCATACAGCCCTTTATATTTTTTGCCTTATTCTTATAAAAGCCTGTAGAATGTATGTCTTGTTCAAGCTCTTTAATATCAGCATTATATAATGCCCTCGGCGTATCATATTTCTTAAACAGACTTTTTGTGACCTTATTTACCATATTATCAGTACACTGTGCACTTAAAATGGTAGCCACCAGTAATTGCCAAGGTTCATCATAATCAAGATAACATTCAATCTCAACCGGATAATTATTATGCAAAATTTCCAATATTTCTAAGGTTCTTTTCTTAAATCTCATTTGATCAATTATTCTCTTTTTTACTTTTTATTATCTTAAGCCGTGAGAATTCTTCTCTTTCCTTTTCTTCCAATGCATTACTTATGTTTTTAACCAATTCCATATAATAAGGAATTGTGATATTTTGAAGAGCGTTAGCTCTTTTTTGCGTTTTCTTTATGCTTATAGCCAGCCTATAGGCGCTGGTTTCTATAGTAGACAATTGAATAATCAACTTTTTTACTTTCTTAAAGCGTATCCTTGCCTTATCTATAGATTCCGTCGTAGAATAAAAGGTATAGTGCGGATAAATTTTATCACTTATTTCATCAAAAACCATAGGAATTTCAGTACCCATTATACTTCTGAGCTTTATTCTTATACCCGTATCTATAGGTATAGTATAAGCTAAATTTTGCACCTTGTCTATACCAATATTAATATTTGCATTCTGCAAAGCTTCATAAGCACCTAAAAAAACGGAGTCTATCTCATTTTGCACCTCCTGAGCCGCATCAATGAGACTCATAAGCTCACGTATTAAGATATTTCTCTTTTTATCCATTAACAAATAACCCATATTAGCCAAAGCCAATGAGTTCTTAGCCGCTATCAAATTGCCCTTTGTCGGGAAGCTCTTGATATCCATATTAAAACACCCTTTTATTAATTCTCATCTTTTTTCACATAATATTTTTCTAAAAGCTTGGTATCAATTCTGTCAAGCTCCTTGATAGGTAAAATAGACAGCAATTCCCAGCCTTTATTCAATGTTTCCTCAATAGTACGGTTCTCATCACTTCTTTGAGAAATATATTCCTGCTCAAATGCACGCCCGAATTCCAGATATTTCTTATCAGTAGCACTTAATTCATCCTCACCGATGACAGATGCTAAATTTCTTGCATCAAAAACCTTTGCATAGCAGGAAAACAGCTGATTTGCAAGATCCTGATGATCCGCTCTGGTATAGCCCTCTCCTATCCCGTCCTTCATAAGTCTTGATAATGACGGAAGTACGCTGATGGGCGGATAAACACCGGCTGCGTTCAGATTTCTGTCAAGCACTATCTGCCCCTCCGTGATATAACCCGTTAGGTCGGGAATCGGATGTGTAATATCATCATTCGGCATAGTTAATATGGGAATTTGTGTGACGCTGCCCTTACTTCCCTTTACAATTCCCGCTCTCTCATAAAGCACCGCAAGCTCACTGTACAAATACCCCGGATACCCCTTTCTTGAGGGGATTTCTCCTCGACCTGATGAGATCTCACGCATAGCCTCGCAATAAGAGGTGATATCAGTTAAAATTACAAGGATATTCATATCGCATTCGTAGGCAAGGTATTCGGCAGCGGTTAAGGCAATTTTAGGAGTAATCAGTCTTTCAACTACAGGATCGTTCGCAAGATTTATAAACATCACAACGTGATTACTCACATTATTTTCTTCAAAGCTTTGCTTAAAATATGCGGCAACGTCATTTTTAACACCCATTGCGGCAAAAACAATGGCAAAGTCATCTCCCGAACCCTCAATTCCCGCCTGACACACCAATTGTGATGCAAGCCTGTCGTGCGGCAGTCCGTTTCCTGAAAATATGGGCAACTTTTGTCCTCTGATTAATGTAGTCAAGCCGTCAATGGCGGAAAAGCCCGTGTTAATATAGTTTCTCGGATAAATTCTCTGCATCGGATTAAGCGGCAAGCCGTTAATATTATATTTTTTACCTGCAAAAATAGGAGGTAAATTATCAATAGGTTTTCCTATACCGTTAAAGCTGCGACCTAAGATATCCGTTGATAAAGTAATTTGCATAGGACTTCCCGTAAGCCTGCTTCTAACATTGTCCAAAGACATATTATCAGTGCTTTCAAAGACCTGAACCACCACCTTATCTTCATATAATCCTATAATTCTGCCAAGCTTTTTTTCCGTATCGTCTACCGTGAATTCAATAATTTCATCATAGGATGCATCCTTTACATTTTCAAGTACCACTATAGAACCATTTATTTTACTTAAACCTAAATATTCAACAGCCATTTATTCTTCCTCAGTTCTCACTTAAGATTTTATTGTAAAAATCATCTATTTTTTTCTTATATTCCATAAACATTTCCGGTTTATCATTAGGAACATCGTACTTTACAGCTATCAGCTTTTCAAAAATGTCCTCTTTCAGTAATACGGACATAGATATGCTCCTGTCTATCAAAAGCTTTGACTTGTCATACAGATAAAGAATAATATCCATCATATTAAATTCCTTGTCCATAGGTACACAGGTATCCCATTCGTGAAAGGCATTTTGTTGTAAAAATCCTATTCTTATCACCTTTGAAATTTCAAGTATAAGTTTTTGTTCATCGGGCAGAACATCACTGCCGATAAGCTTCACTATTTCCATAAGTGAATTTTCCTTGTTTAATATCTTCATTAATTTATTTCTGTGATTTATAAATTCGAAATTTACATTTTCTTCATACCAAGGTCTTAATTCAGATAAATAATCGCTGTAGCTTGACAGCCATGATATTGCAGGGAAATGCCTTGCATAGGCTAAGGACTTGTCAAGACCCCAAAAACACCCTATAAATCTTTTAGTGTTCATAGTAACAGGCTCTGAAAAATCACCTCCCTGTGGAGAAACTGCACCTATTATGCTGACACTGCCAAGGCTGCCATTTAAATTTTCAACCATTCCGGAACGTTCATAAAACGCAGACAATCTGGATGCCAAATATGCCGGAAATCCCTCTTCTGCAGGCATTTCTTCCATTCTTCCAGAAAGCTCACGCAAAGCCTCAGCCCATCTTGAGGTGGAATCTGCCATTATAGCAACATCATAGCCCATATCTCTATAATATTCGGCAACGGTAATACCGGTATAAATAGATGCCTCTCTTGATGCTACAGGCATATTTGATGTGTTGGCTATAAGAACGGTACGTTCCATTAAGGGTTTTCCGCTCTTAGGATCCACAAGCTCTCCGAATTCTTCTAATACCTGAGTCATCTCATTTCCACGCTCACCACAGCCTATATATACAATGATATCGGCATCTGCCCATTTGGCTATTTGGTGCTGCGTCATAGTTTTTCCGGTACCGAAGCCTCCTGGAATAGCCGCACTTCCACCCTTTGCAATGGGAAACATAGTATCTATTATTCTCTGACCTGTAATCAGCGGTATTTTTGTGTTTATTCTCTTATTCACGGGACGCTGTATTCTGATAGGCCACTTTTGCATCATACAAATATTTTTCACTTCGCCCGATCGGTTTTTTATCTCCACTATGGTATCAAGTACTGTATAATCACCATTTTTGGCAACACTTACAACAGTTCCCGACATTCCTACGGGACACATTATTCTATGCTCAATACTACTGGTTTCTTGAGTCGTTGCAATTATTTGCCCCTCACTTATTTCATCACCGACATTGACCTTTATTTCCACCTTCCATTTCAAAGCGGTGTCAATGTTGTCCACACTAAGACCCCTGTTTATAAAAATATCTCCTGATTTTGCAAAAGCGGATAACGGTCTTTGAATTCCGTCAAAAATATTATTCAATATTCCCGGTCCCAGCATCGCAAAGGTAGACTGACCTGACCCTTCCACGACCTCTCCCAGCTTTAATGATGTGGTATCTTCAAATACTTGAATAGTCGTGGTACTTAAGTTTAAAGAAATGACCTCACCTATAAGACGTTCATTTCCGACATAAACCATTTCCGACATTTTAAATCCTGTGTTTTCATTGATATATATGATAGGACCATTTATACCTGAAATCTTGGATTGCTTATTCATATAAATTCACCGTCTCCTATTTCATAATAAAAATCATTTTCCTGTTTCTGCAATGCAGTTGCATAGCTTTTATCAATCATAATATTTTGCGAGGGTACAATAGCCCTGAAACCGCCGATCAAATTAATATCAGCCTCTAAAATATCGGAATTTTCAGGGATTTTAAGCTTATCCAACAAATTCATATCATCAATGTTAAAATAAAAGATGATTTTTTCATTATTCGCAATTTCAATAACATCCAATATGCTGTCATTTAACTCCTCTATATAACAGGATTTTCTCTTATGCTCAATTATTTCTTTCTTTACGCTGTCAAACAGCTCCTCTCTTAAAGATGTTCTTATCTTTGCAAGTCGGCTCTTATTTGTCCACATATTATCGGAAAATTCTTTGTTAAAAGCACTGTTTATTTTCATTTTTTGCTGATTAATTCTAATCACCGAATCTTCTTTTTTCTTAAGATCATAGATCTCCAGCTCTTTATTCAGCTGCTCCTCATATTCAGCTATATCCAAATCCACTTCCTTTGTGGTAGCATCAATGGATTTCCTATAAAAAATATCTAATTTATGCTCTACATTCATAAATCTCTCCTACAGTTTAAGCCCAATAGATTCACTGACAAATGATGTAATAAAATCTTTTCTTCTGCCTGTTCCGTGTCTATCAGGAATTTCAATAAGTATTGGTGTACTGTGATCCAATTTTACAGTATTGACCATATCCCTATACTTTAAGCAAAGCTTTTCGGTAATTAATAATATTCCTATCTCTTCATCACTATATGCAGTATCAATGGCAGACTTCATCTCATCATCTGTACGAACAATCACACCGTCCACACCCACAAGCCGCATACCTGTCAAGGTATCAATATTATCGCTGATTAAAAACATTTTCATTATAGTTTACCTAAAATCATAAATGTAATAATAAGGCCATAAAGAGCGATTCCCTCCGCCATTGCAACAAAAATCATAGATTTTCCGAAAATTGCAGGATCTTCGCTTACGGCTCCGATAGCCGCACTTGCAGATCCGGAAACGCCTATACCTGCACCTATTCCGCAAAGTCCTGTAACCATTGCCGCTCCAAGATATCCGAGACCGGTAGCAAGCCCTCCGCCTGATACCGCATCAGTTTCCGCCGCTAAGACCGTAAGACCGTTGCTTAATGTTGCACCTGTAGCCACCAATAACATCCCGAAAAACAATACGGTATTCACTAATAAATGTATCTTATAATTAAATCTTGTCTTATTATTGCTCTTTAAAAACATTGTCACCGGCAAAACAATACTCAAAAACATAGCCACCACTACAGTAATTTGAATTAATACATTGTTCATTCTTTAATTCCTCCTAAATTATCCTTTATAAAAAATGATTTAAATTCTTTTCCGCTACCTATGTAGAAACGGCTGAACATCTCGTAATATTCAAGCCTCAATACCTGAATACCCACTATCAACCCCTCCATAGCACATATAAAAATATTGCCTGCAATTATTCCGACTATGTTCGGATGTCCGCTTTCAACGCCAGATAACATCATTACCACCTCCATCATAGCCGCATGGCTAACCGCAAATGCTCCGATTCTGACAAAAGATAGTGTGTTTGAAAAATAACTTAGCAAAATTTCAAAAACCTCAAAGAAATTTTCCACTATAAACATTCCGACACTTTCAATCCTATAAGGTTTTTTATCTATAACGTGTCCTATAGGTTCTTTAAACATAAATATTAATAGCGGAACAACGAACAGCGCAGTCATCAATGGCCCTGTTATCATAGGTATTTTGTTTCCGCTCATCACAGATATCAAAATCCAAATGGCTGTACCGTAAAATACAAGCCCCGGAAAAGCATTGTGCCCGGTTAATAATGCAGAAATATTACGGTTTTTCAGACAATTTATTATATTAAATATCATTGATAAAAAAATTAGGCTTATTCCGAATAACACCGCCGCAACAAAGACTTTGTTAAGTCTGCCGAGTATCGGCAAATTCGTCATTGCACTGATAGGCTTTAACCAAACGTGATCTATCAGGTTTTCAAATCCGAATACACTGCCGTACATAAAACCGAAAAATACTGAAAACACACCGGCAAATGATAAAGCTGCTCCCAACTGCATCTTTTTTCTAAAAAACAATAAAAGCCCCAATAACACCAAAAATGCACCCTGACCGACATCTCCGAACATCGCACCGAAAATAAATGAATAGCTGAGCGCCACAAAGGCTGTCGGATCAATTTCCGAGTATGCAGGCAAACCATACATTTTTACTATGGACTCAAACGGCTTAAATATCTTTGAATTTTTAAGCTTGGTAGGAGCCGATAAGCCGTCTACATCCTCTACAGTATAGCTTATATACTTTAATTCCTCAATATCTTTAACAAGAGCTTTGG
>JBGZAX010000070.1:0-17342 GCA_041844335.1 Lachnospiraceae bacterium | reverse complement strand
GGTAGATAGGGTGGGGGTGGAAGTATGGTAACATATGTAGCTACCCACAACTAATAGGTCGAGGGCATGACCAGAAAGATTGCTTTTAGATATCATTTCAGATGAATGTTTGTGTGTATGAAGTTTTTTAGTTCGTTATTAATAAGTTCAATATCAAGACTGTGATAAAGATAATTTCTCCTTGTTGATTGGAGGAATTTTTTTGTATTTCGTCGTAGGTACAGTAATTTAAATAAGGCTTAAAATTCCCAACTGCTTCATATTTGACTATGATGTAGGGATATTTTAAATTTTAATACTATTATCTTTTATTAAATTAAAAGGAAGGAGGGAAATTATTATGGAAAATAACAACCAATACGACAATTATACAGGCGCACCGGTTTATAATGCCGCACCGTCTCAAAACTACGGGGACGGCTATAACAATGATCCGCAGTTAGCTCCTATTTTATCTATAGGAGAATGGATGGTGACTTTAATTGTGTTAGCCATCCCTATTGTCGGTATAGTGATGTATTTTGTATGGGCATTTGGCGATGCAACCAACCCCAATAAAAGAAATTTCTGTAAAGCGAGTCTTATTTTCGCATTAATCGGTATAGTTTTAACTTTCATTTTTGCCATGACCTGCGGATTTGCGGCAGCCGGTCTTATGTACGGATTAAGCTAAAAAATTAACAGTTCGCCGTATATTTGCCTCTATCAAAAGCATGATGTACAGGAAGGAAAAGTATTATTAACTATCAAAAAGTATTATTAACTATCAATATGTAAATAAAAAACAGCTGATATTTTAAATGGAATACATTATTATCAGCTGTTTTCATATCTTAATATTTTTTATTCTGCTATTATTTCAGGTTCTTCAAATTCCACTTCAAAGGTGTCTACAGTTATTGATTTTATGATTTGTGGGTCTAAAGGCTTGTCATTAAAATCCGTCTTACAATCTGCGATTTTATCTACAGCTTCAATCCCCTCCGTTATTTTTCCAAAAGCTGCATACTGACCGTCTAAGTGCGGGCTGTTTTCGTGCATTATGAAGAACTGACTGCCGGCAGAATCAGGCATCATAGCTCTTGCCATTGACATTACACCCTTTGTATGTTTCAGATCATTACTAAATCCGTTTTTTGTGAATTCGCCTTTTATTGAATATCCTGGGCCTCCTGTTCCTGTTCCCTGTGGACATCCGCCCTGTATCATAAAGCCTTTTATAACTCTATGAAATATCAGACCATCATAGAAACCTTTTTTTACAAGGCTTATAAAGTTTTTCACGGTATTTGGAGCAAGTTCGCTGTACAGCTCCGCTTTCATTATCTCGCCGCTTTCCATTGTTATTGTGATTATTGGATTTTTCATTATTTTTCCTTTCAAATATAATTTTACTTAAGCTATAATATCATATATCAGATATAAATTCAATTTATTATTATGGATATACAAAGCATCTGTAAAACTTATGAATAAATCTTAAATTTTTATGAAAGTATAATGATGATACTTGACTTACCTAAAAAAGAAGTGTATATTGAAACGGCATTATATGTAGCGATGAAATTTAAATCTTTATGGTCCGAGAGAGGATAGGTGTTCTTTTGTTATGTCAGGGCATTTCAAGTTTCTTAGACTATTTGATATCGTTATATTGAAATTATAATATGTTTTTTAAGGAGGAACGTTATGCATAACAGATTAAGTAAGAAAATTTTAATAGCCGTTTTATCGGCAGCTATGGTGTTAAGCACACCGTTTGCTATGATTAACTATAGCCGGGTGATAGCCTATGCGGATGATGAAAAGCAGATTAGCGGCAACGGATCAATAGAAAAAAGCTCAGAGGGTCTGATAATAACAATAAATTTAGATACCGATGTTAAATATGGAGAGCTTTTTTCGGGCGGACCGGCACATGATGAAAACAGTTTATCTGCTGCTTTGAAAATAAATATAAATAGCGGTATTTATGGTGCTATATCCCAACAACCAGATGAAGCAAGTATTATCAGTAATAATATTATTAAGATAAAACTGAACGATATAAGTGTTTTAAAATCCTATGACGGCATAACTGTTACCTATGACAATTCCAAGATCAAAGTTTTAGTAACTAATGATAGCTATAAAAAGCCTATAGCTACTACCGTGTTTAATATAGAGAATAGGATTGCACCCGTCGTTTCCGGCAGCGGTATAATCAGCGGAAGTGTGGCTAATGAGGATAATGCAGATGGAAAGACCGTAATCACACTCGGGGTGGGAAACGGAATCAACCTGCTGGACAAGCCGACATCAAATACATTTGCAGGAGCTTTTACGGTAACAGGAACAGGTGTCAACGGTCTTTCTGTTTCATCTGCATTGGTTTCTAATAATAAGATAGTGCTTAAATTAAATAAGAAACTGAAATATAAAGAAGTAAAAGGCGGTTTGACGGTAAAGTACACAGCTGCTGCCGGAGCTTATATAAATATAAAAGACGATAGTACTGATACATGTATTAAGTCTACGGACGGTGTAGGTTATTCAATAGGACTGAGCGATATCAAAATAAAGGCTAAATATCCGATCATTGATTCAGTGGTGTCTTTGAAATCAGATGATAGTCCGGCTGGTCAGGATGACGAAGTAAAATCTATTAAGGTGACACTGGCAGAGGCTCCGGAAGAAGATATTGACCGCAGCAATTTTGAAATAACGGTAAAAGACAATAATGCCAACAAAAGGATAACTTTAGGTAATATAGCCGTAGTACCCGGCTCAGGCAACAGGAGCTACAGTATTCCCGTAAGTAACATAAAAGATAAGGCAGAGGTGACTATTAAGCTGAAGGCGAAGTCTCCTTATGATCAAGACGGTGACACTAAGAATGTAACTGTTCATAAAGTGTTAACAGCGGAAGAAAAGAAAGAATTAGCAAAAAAAAGATTGGATCAAAAAATCAAAGATGCCGATAAATTAATGAAGAGCGTGAAGAAATCGGATGCTAAGGCTGAAACTGTAGAAAACGGAGTAAGATTTGCATCTACTAAAGCGCATACTGATTTGTCAAAGGCTATAGAAAAGGCTACTGCAGCCAGTGCCGATCAGCAGGCTGTAATTATCACATATGATAATGCCAGAGGAGAGCTTGAAGCTGCGATAAACGCATTTAACGGAGCTGTAAAGATCGGAACTAAAGTGTCTGCAGGTTCGTCCTCAAGCGCAAGCATAGCGCCTATAGGAAACTCTGCCGGTACAAATACCGCATCTAAGGATGATAATAAAGCTGATACCAAGGATGCTAAAAAAGAGAATAAGACTGCAGATATTGATCAGGAAGACAAGAAATCAGTTGACACGACGGAGAACGCAAAGGTTTCAGCGGATGTAAAGGTATCAGGTGATAAGGCTGCGGCAAAGATATCTAAAAATACACTTGAAAGAGCCGTATACAATGTGGATGGAAAGCTTACTATAAATTGCGATACAAAAAAGGCTACAAATGTAGAGGTGTCTTTAAGCAAGAGAAACTTATCTGCTATAGCAAATTCCGGTGTTAAAAGGGTGGAGCTTAAGAGTAATCTCGGAACAGTATCTACAAGCAGGAGTACTGTTGCAAAGATAGCAATGGCTACTAAAGGTGATGTGGTGATTGCTATTATTAAAGGAAGCAACGGATATGATATAAAGCTTTCAGCTGATGGAAAAGAGGTTAAGACGGATGAAAGATTCACTGTAAATGTAAAGGCTTCAAAGGGACAGAAGGTTTATATCATTGATAAAAACGGAAAGCAAAAGCCTGTAAGGTCAAGTTATGATACAAAGACCGGAACCATAAAGGTGAATTTAAATGGAAATACAAAATTTGTTGTAAGGTAATATAAATTTAGCTAATATGATAAAATTAATGTAAATTCTTTTATTTACTGAGCCCTCTTGTGGATTTCACAAGAGGGCTCAGTTATCGGTAAAAGGTGCTTTTATATTTAAGCTTGTATTTTATGTGATAGCTATTGTATAATAAAACGGAATATAGGTTAGTCTTCAAAATTAAGATTTGAATGATAAGGGGATATCTTGATGGGTTTTTTGTTTGGAAATAACAGGTTGAATGACGGTGTATACATAATAGCGGGACTTGGGAATAAGGGTAAGGAATATGATAATACGAGGCATAATGCGGGTTTTATGTTTATTGATGTGCTTGCGGACAGGCTTAATATAAATGTTTCCGGTAATAAATTTGATGCTCTTTGCGGACAGGGTTTTTATAATGGAAAAAAGGTTTTTCTTGTAAAGCCTCAGACCTATATGAATTTAAGCGGAAATGCCGTGGCACAGATATGTAATTATTATAAGATACCGTTAGATACAAATCTAATAATAGCATATGATGATACGGATCTTCCATTGGGGAATTTAAGGATCAGAGAAAACGGCAGTGCCGGAGGGCATAACGGTATGAAGAGCATTATTAATGCACTTAGAGGGGAGAGCTTTATAAGAATTAGGCTGGGTATCGGAGAAAAGAACACCGATGACCTGGCAGACTATGTACTTGGTAAAATGACAGCTGACGAAAACAGTGTATTAAAGGAAGCGATTAAAAGTGCCGCAGATGCAGCTTTAATGATTATTGAAGGTGGTGTGTCTGCGGCGATGAATAAGTATAATACCAAGAAAAAGAGGATCGTTAAGTGAAACCTTTCAGCAAGCTTATTGATAATGAGAAGTGCTTTACGGCGGCAAAAAACAGGTTTTATGCCGGTAATCCTATAGCCTTTAAGTATTGCGGCTATGTTTTATTCGGGCAGATAGTTACAGGCTTTCATAAGCATCAGAGCGTGATTGTGACCGCAAATGATGCTCAGAGCCTGAAATTTTACGATAATTTATTAAGCTATGATGAAAACGTTTTTATGCTTAAGCAAAGAGATGCTTTTTTTGATAATCTTTCTATAAAGAGTACGGAAAATATCGGAAACAGACTACAGGTACTTTCAAGGCTTTCTTATAAAAAAGATATGATTTTAATAGTTCCGGTATCAGCTCTTTTGGATAAGTATCCTGATCCGGATAGCTTTTATGAAAATACTCTGAGCATAAAAAATGGTGATTTTATTGATATTACCAAGTTTGAAAAGGATTTAATAAAATTAGGATACGAAAGGGCAGCTATTACCACTTTAAAGGGTCAGTATTCTGTGAGGGGAGGAATTGTTGACATTTATCCCGTGAACAGTGATATGCCCGTCAGAGTGGATTTTTTTGATGATGAGATTGAAAAAATTTTTCTTTTTGACTATGATACTCAAAGAAGTGAAAAAGAGATAGAGGAGATTAAAATTATTAAATATAGGGACACTGCTTACGTAAACGGTGACAGCTTTGATGATGATAATGAGCTTAATGCAAGATTAACCGACTATCTGAGTCAGAATGCCCTGTTTTTCTTTTATGAGCCTGATTTGATTGAAAATGCCCTAAATGATTTATATAAAGAGGCTAATTATTTTTCAATAGAGCTTCCTGATAAGAAGGATTTGTCTTTATTATTAAAAGGGTTTAATCGGATATATGCAGGAAGTCTTGAAATCAGCGATAATACAATGCTTTTTTGTGAAAGCATAATTTCTGATAATGAAGATGTCTTTTATATAGCCACAAATTCGATAGCGGGCTACAAATCCAGCCTTTCGTCTTTTTTTGAGAGCATAAAGGAGTATGTGAATGAGGGATATGCCGTTCTTGTTTTTATAAATAATGAAAATAAAGCAAAAAGAATAGTAGGGGATTTGAGTCTTGACGGCTACAACGTCTATTTTTCGGAGGACAACAGTTTGCCACCTAAAAAAAGTGTGGCTTTTTATGATGCTTATTTATCTGAAGGAATTGAATTCAGAGACAGCAGATATGTGATAATAACCGACAATGATATTTTCGGAAAAAGAAAAAGGCATAAAAAAAGATCTAAAAAGGAATTTAATTCGGTTGCCGAATATTTTGATCTTAAAATAGGAGATTTGGTAATACATGAGGATTACGGACTTGGGAGATATGTAGGTGTCGAAAAGGTCGAAATGGGGGGAGCGGTTAATGACTATCTGAAAATAGAATATGCCGATAATTCCAATCTTTATGTGCCGACTACCGGAATGGAAAAGCTTCAGAAGTATGCCGGCAGGGATAATGTGAGTAAAAGTGTGAGGCTCGATGATATATACGGTAAAAAATGGACTAATACCAAAGTCAAGGTGGAAAAGAAAGTAAAAGAAACAGCCGAAAAGCTCATAAAGCTCTATGCTTTAAGAAGTCAAAGAAAGGGTTTTTCTTATTCGGAGGATACCGTCTGGCAAAGGGAGTTCGAGGAATCTTTCGAATATGAGGAAACTCCAAGTCAGTTAAGTGCGATAAATGATGTAAAGCGTGACATGCAGTCGGGTCGTGTAATGGACAGGCTTATTTGTGGAGATGTCGGTTTCGGAAAGACCGAAATTGCACTTAGGGCGGCATTTAAAGCCGTTCAGGAAAATAAGCAGGTAGCATATCTTGTTCCTACTACTGTATTGGCGGTACAGCATTTTAAGACATTTCAAAAAAGACTTGAACCCTACCCCGTGAATGTTGAATTATTATGCAGATTTAAGACAAAGGTCGAGCAAAAAAAGATTGTTGAGAGGCTCAAAAACGGTTCAGTTGACATAGTCATTGCTACGCACAGATTATTATCAAAGGATATAAAATTTAGGGATCTGGGACTTTTAATTGTGGACGAAGAGCAGAGATTCGGAGTTGCACACAAGGAAAAAATCAAGGAATTAAAGGAAAATGTTGATGTTTTAACGCTCACGGCGACTCCTATTCCAAGAACCATGAATATGAGCATGATAGGTGTCAGAGATATAAGTATATTAAAGGAGGCACCGTCGAACAGGCTGCCCATAAATACCTATGCGGTGCCCTATGATGAGAATCTTATAGTAATTGCCATAAAAAAAGAAATGGCAAGAGGGGGTCAGGTGTTTTTTGTCTATAACAGGGTTGCCACAATAGAGGATGAGGTGAGGAAATTATCAGCCTTGGTGCCGGAGGCTGTGATTGCCTATGCGCACGGACAGATGAGTTCGCTTGAGCTTGAAAGGATAATGTATGATTTCGAAAACAAAAGAATTGATGTGTTGGTTTCAACAACTATTATAGAAACCGGAATAGATATGCCGAATGCCAACACCATGATAATAGCCGATGCAAGTAAGCTTGGTTTATCAAGTCTTTATCAGCTGAGAGGCAGAATAGGACGAAGCGACAGAAGCTCTTATGCCTATATGCTATATCCGAAAGGAGGGGTATTAAAGGAAGATGCAGGAAAGAGGCTGGCATCAATAAAGGAATTTTCGGCTCTCGGCAGCGGATATAAGATAGCAATGAAGGATCTGGAAATAAGGGGAGAGGGTAATATCTTCGGTTTTGAGCAATCCGGGCATATAGGCGCAGTGGGTTATGAACTATATTGCAGAATGCTTAAAGCTGCAATTGCAGAGTTAAAAAATGAGCCGATTACCAAGGATCTATATTTTACCTTAGTTGATTGTGTTATAAGTGCTCGCATACCTAATGAATATGTGGAAGATGAACAGAGCAGAATGAGCCTTTACAGAAAAATAGCGATGATAGAAACTATGGAGGACAGGCAGGCTATTGAAGAGGAGCTGCTTGACAGGTTCGGCTTAATTCCTACGGAGGTTACCAATTTGTTAAGGATAGCACAGCTTAAGGCGGATGCTAACAGGAGCTGTATTACACTTATAAAGCAGGAAGAGGATCATATTAAGTTTATGCTTTATAATAAAGCTAAAATAGATGTAAACAAAATTGAAAGAACCCTGCTTGAATATAATTTGCAGCTTGCAGTTAATGAGGACAAAGACAATCCTAAGCTTTTTGGAGAGGGAAGATACAAATATAGGCATAAATATTATGGAACGTTGAACGTGGTGTTCGGAGAAAAGCCTTATTTTATGCACAAGTTGCCGAAGGAGAAAATGACTGATGATAAATTACTTGAAATAATTGAAAAAGTGATAGACTATGTTAGGCAGGCTGTGATAGAATAGGTTGTGTGATAAAGAATTGATCAAAATGTCAATTTTTGTTACATAGACAGCCTAAGTAAAGGAGGTAAGAGTTCCAAGTTATTTTTTAGTATTTTAAATGCATGGGTTTTAAAAGAATAATTGCTTGGAAAAACAGAGATATGAATGATAATGATGAGCTAAGAATTGCAGTTCCGAGTGCAGGCGAGATACAGTTTGCATCATTTGAAAAGGATTCAGCTGAGTTTTTGCAAGAGCTGTCAGATTTTAGAGAGCTGATGATGATGTATGACTGTGCGATAAAGGAAACATCAGCCAGATTTGAGATATTAAATGCGGAGCTTTTGGTCAGAAACAATCATTCTCCTATCAGCTTTATAAAGTCAAGATTAAAAAAGCCCGAAAGTATTTTAAATAAACTAAAACGCAGAGGCTATGCGGTGACGGTTCAAAATATCAGGCGCTGTCTTGATGATGTTGCAGGAGTGAGGATTATCTGCGATTTTATAGATGATATTTATGATGTGATTGGTATGTTTCAGATACAAGACGATATCAGAATTTTGCAGGTAAAGGATTATATCAAAAACCCCAAGCATAACGGATATAGAAGCTTTCATATGATAGCGGAAATACCTGTGTTTTTTTCACGAGGCAAGGTTTTTATGAAAGTGGAAATACAGATAAGAACTATTGCTATGGATTTTTGGGCAAGCCTTGAGCACCAGATGAAATATAAAAAGGACGTGGACTACGCCTCATTGATTGTGAACGAGCTTGCGGAGTGTGCGGACATAATTAATCAGACAGATATGAGAATGCAGGATATAAATCATAAAATCAGGACGGGGACCTCACTTTATTATTAATGAAAGAATATATAAAATCCTTAAAAATAGGTAATGTGTACTTAAAAAACAATCTGGTTTTGGCTCCTATGGCTGGGGTATCAGATCTTGTTTTCAGGTCAATTTGCAGAAGATATGACATAGGGCTTGCAGTGACTGAGATGATAAGTGCAAAGGCACTTGAGTATAATAATAAGAAATGCTTTGAGCTGCTTGAAACGGACGTCCTTGATCGACCATTAGCCGTACAGATTTTCGGGCATGAGCTGCAGTCCGTTATAAGGGCTGTGGAGATTTTAAATACACTTCCTTTTGATATTTTAGATTTCAACATGGGATGTCCGGTGCCGAAAATTTTTAATAACGGAGACGGTTGTGCCTTGATGAAAGAGCCTTTAGAGATAGACAGGATAGTCAGAGCCGTTGTGAGATATTCAAAAAAACCGGTGACGGTGAAAATAAGGGCGGGAATCGATGAAAATATTATGAATGCCGTACTTGTTGCAAAGATAATTGAAGATGCTGGAGCCTCTGCTGTAGCGGTGCATGGCAGAACGAGATCTCAAATGTATGAGGGTGTTGCCGACCTTAATATAATTGCTGAGGTAAAAAGAAATGTTAAAATTCCGGTGATTGCAAATGGCGATATTGTGGATGCCGTTTCTGCTAAAAATATGTTTGATTTAACCGAGTGCGACGGCATTATGATAGCAAGAGGAGCGAGAGGAAGACCATTTATATTTGAGGAGATTTTAACTAATTTAAGAGATAATTTACCTTATACCGCTCCTTCTAAGAAAGAGTTGATGGAGCTTATTTTGGAGCATACCAGAATGATGATAGACAGATATAACGAGGAGGCGGCAATTAAAAAGATGAGAAAGCATATTGCTTGGTACACTGCAGGCTTCTCAAACAGTGCAAAAATCAGACATAGGATAAATTATGTGACCGGCTATGATGAACTGAAAGAGATACTTATTGAAAAATTTTAAGCTATTGATTTAAGGAGATTTGTAAAAAATGAATATCTTTGGCATATTAACAATGATTGGCGGAGTTGCTTTATTCCTGTATGGAATGCACGTTATGGGAGAGGGTTTGTCTAAGCTTGCCGGAAGCAGCTTGGAGAAAATACTTGAAAAATTGGCGTCGGGTAAGGTAAAGGCTATACTCCTTGGAGCAATAGTAACGGCTATAATACAATCATCAGCTGCCACTACGGTAATGGTGGTGGGTCTTGTAAATTCCGGCATAATGAGATTGTCACAGGCTGTGGGAGTGATTATGGGTGCCAATATCGGGACTACGATGACCTCTTGGATTTTGAGCCTGTCCGGAATAGAGGAGGGCAATTTATTTGTACAAATGCTCAAGCCCAGTAGCTTTTGTCCGATATTGGCTATTATCGGTACGATATTTGTGGTATTTGCAAAGAGTAAGAAAAAGAATGATATCGGAACTATAATGATAGGCTTTGCAGTATTGATGTTCGGTATGGAAACGGTAAGTGATGCTGTAAAACCTCTTAAAGATGTGCCGGAGTTCATTAATCTGTTCACGTTATTTACAAATCCGATACTCGGAATGATAGTGGGTGCAGTTTTGACAGCCGCAATTCAAAGCTCATCCGCATCTGTAGGTATTTTACAGGCATTGTGTATGACAGGAAAAATCACCTATGGAGCTGCTATTCCTATCATAATGGGGCAGAATATAGGTACCTGCGTGACAGCCCTGTTATCCTCTATGGGAGCAAAGACTAATGCTAAAAGAGCGGCGCTGGTACACTTATATTTTAATGTGCTTGGTACTATTATCTTTATGGTAGGTTTTTATTCATTGAATACATTTATTAAATTTAACTTTTTGGATGATGCGGCGAACGCTGTGGGAATAGCCGTTATTCATACAAGCTTTAATATCGGTGCCACTGTGATATTATCCGTATTCTCGGAGTTTGTTGAAAAGCTTGCAGTCATATCCGTTAAGGGAGAAAAGGTTGAGGAGGAGATAAAACGCTTTGATATACTTGATGCCAGATTTTTAGATACTCCGGGCTTTGCTATAGAAAAGGCAAGAACTGCCACAAATGACATGGCAATGATTGCCGATAGGGGGGTAAAGCTGGCTTTGGGGCTGCTTGACAACTACGATGAAGAAATTCAAGAGAAGGTCTTAAAGCTTGAGAAAACGGTGGACAGGTATGAGGACAAGATAGGGACTTATTTATTGAAGATAAACAGTGCGAATATCAATGCCAAGGATTCTGCAACTGTTACAATGCTGCTTCGCACAATAGTGGATATAGAAAGAATTTCCGACCACTCTGTAAATATTATGCAGTCCGCCAAAGAGCTTTATGAAAAAAAGCTTTCGTTTACAGAGCAGGGGCAAAAGGAAATGCAGCTGTATACAAAGGCTATCGGAGATATTTTAACTGATATTACCGATATTTTAAATAATAATGATGTTGATTCGGCTACGCAGATAGAGCCGTTTGAAGAGGCGATTGACGGTTTGTCCACAGAGCTTAAGAGCAGGCATGTAAAAAGACTTCGTGACGGGAACTGTTCAATAGAGCTGGGCTTTGTATGGAATGATATTTTAACCAGTTGCGAAAGAGTGTCTGATCATTGTTCCAATATTGCAATCACGATGATTGAGATAGAGGCTAATGAAAACGGCAGGCACGAATATCTGACTCATATTAAGAAGGATAATATTGAGGAGTTTAAGAAAAGGACGCAGGAATTTGCGAACAGGTATGTTTTACCGTAGATTTGATATTTTATTGTAAAAAATGATATGAGACCCGCTTAAAATTAAATTTTTAGGCAGGTCTTTTTTTCAGGATGTCAATATTTCAGCTATTTTCACACTGTCAAGTTTTAGGATTTCTTCCGTTATTACTTTAACTGAGCCCTTTTGTTTAGGCTGCACCGTGATTATTGCACAGCTTAAGGGTTCCTTTTCCTGTTCTGTTTTTGACAGTTTTGAGATTTCTATATTGTCTATTTTTAAATTATGTGAGTCGAATATTTCAAATATTTCAGCCAGAGTCTCTTTATTTTTATATTCTATATACATGGTCTTGTCCGATGCCACTGTTTTTATATTGTATTCAAATTTGGAAAATAGTGACTCTACAACGAATATTAAAATGGTGGCAACAATTCCTCCCTCATAAAAGCCGGCGCCGAAAGTAAGACCTATTATGGCAACGGAGAAAAGGCCTGCGGATGTTGTAAGCCCTCGTACCTGCCTTTTAGAGGTGGTGATAATGGCTCCTGCTCCGATAAAGCCGATGCCTGCTATTACTTGAGCTCCAAGTCTTGACATATCCGTAGTGTAATGCATATAAATGCTTAAAAATTGACCGGTAAGCGTAGTCATACATGCACCGACACAAATTAAAATATGTGTTCTGAAGCCTGCGGAACGTCTTTTATATTCTCGTTCTATTCCGACCAGTCCTCCGCATAAAAGCGATAAAATCATTCTTACAAACACTGATACAAAGGTCAGATTTCTTAGATTGTCGAAAAATGTGATCACGGCGTTCCTCCTAAATTTCATCTATAAGGTTTATACAATCAAGACTTGCGATATCCGATATTATAAGATTATGATTGGTTTTATTCCTAAGTCTCATTAAAATCACGGCATTAGGTCTTTGACCGGATTTTATATCTCCTTTTTCCAGGTCCATATCATAAACAGTTATTCCTTTGGATTTTATATAATTAAGAATAGTCCTTATTTCCTCGATGGTATTAAATTCTAAATAGATGTTCATATTGTGCGAATTTTGAACAAAGTATTTAGAAATAATTGTTAGGAATTTATTAGAGGCAAATACGGTAAAAAATCCGAAAATAACACATTCATAAAAACCGGCGCCTAAGCTTAATCCCATACAGGCGGATGCCCAAAGTCCTGCAGCGGTGGTAATACCTCTTACCTCCTGTTTGGCACTTATAATTATGGTACCGGCTGCCAGAAAGCCTATACCGTTTATTACCTGAGCACCGAATCTTGATATGTCAAGCTTTACGGAATTATTTATCAATCCGTCGGCTATGGCTTTTTTTATAAAAAAGTGCTCATATTGGCTGAGTATCATTGTGAGGGTGGCACCGATACATACCAAAATATAAGTTCTAAGACCTGCCGGCAGGTGCCTTTTCTCTCGTTCAAAGCCTATAAAGGAGCCCAGAATCACCGCTAAAAACAATCTGAATAATACCGATATAAATGTAAATTCTCTTAAAGAATCAAATAAGCTGATCATTTTAATCTTCCATTTCAATATTTTTTATTGGGTGTGCGACAAATAAATAGTAAAACTGAAAAGAGCCGATATATTAAAAATTTAACATATCAGCTCAAAATATTTCAATAAAGATTATCTTTCGATACGGAAAGTACCAATGCCCGGGTAAGCAGCGGCACTTCCCAACTCTTCTTCTATTTTTAGCAGACGATTGTATTTTGCAACACGTTCACTTCTGCTTGGAGCACCGGTTTTTATCTGACCGGCATTTAATGCCACCGCAAGATCGGCAATAGTGGTGTCTTCGGTCTCTCCCGATCTGTGAGATACAATGGCGGTATAACCGGCTTTATGGGCCATTTTTATAGCATCAAGGGTTTCGGATACCGATCCTATTTGATTAAGCTTTATTAAAATAGAGTTTGCAGCCTTTATGCCTATACCCTTTGACAATCTCTCGGTATTTGTAACAAACAGGTCATCACCCACCAGCTGTACTTTCTTTCCAAGCCTTGTAGTAATATTTGTAAAGCCTTCCCAGTCCTCTTCATCAAGAGCGTCTTCTATTGAATAGATAGGATATTTATCGCAAAGCTCTGCCCAATGAGCTATAAGGGTTTCAGATGTGAATTCTGTGCCTGCCTTGGGCAGCTTGTAAAAGCCCTTGCCTTTTTCACTCTTCCATTCGGAGCTTGCAGCGTCCATAGCCAGAACGAAATCTTTTTCAGGTTCAAAGCCGGCAGCCTTTATAGCCTCGATTATAAATTGAATGGCCTCTTCATCACTCTTTAAATCAGGAGCAAAACCTCCCTCATCACCGACAGCTGTAGCTAATCCCTTTTCCTTTAATAAGGATTGCAGCTTATGAAATACTTCGGTGCACTGGCGAAGAGCCTCTTTGAAAGATTCGGCACCTACCGGCATTATCATAAATTCCTGCACGTCAACCGTATTGGCGGCATGTGCTCCACCGTTTAAAATATTCATCATAGGTACCGGCAAAACTGTAGCGTTTACACCGCCAAGGAAACGGTATAACGGCATATCGTAAGCCTTTGCAGCCGCATCAGCCGCCGCTATCGATACCGCAAGGATCGCATTTGCACCAAGCTTTGACTTGTCCTTTGTTCCGTCAAGGGCTATCATTGCTCTATCTATTTCATAGATATTATCGGCGCTCATTCCTACCAGTTCTTCTCTGATATCATTATTTATATTATAAACAGCTTTGGATACACCCTTGCCGCCGAAACGGGTTTTGTCGTTATCTCTCAGCTCAAGAGCTTCGTAAATACCTGTAGAAGCACCGCTTGGAGCTTTTCCGCTACCCATTACTCCGCAGGATAGATAAACCTCCGCCTCGACTGTAGGATTTCCTCTTGAGTCTATTATTTCTCTGCCCTTTACGTCTACTATTGTCAACATTATTTTCCTCCTTAAAAGATATAAAGATACTTAAAATCGATTACATTGTTCAGTTTATCACAAGCTGATATAAAAGTAAAGAAAAGCTTTCTTAATGTAAAGATTCTATTTATATTGATTTCAGTTCAATTGAATTTTGAATACAATCTTCTTGCCTTTACGAAGAATTGCAATCCCGTTTTCATTAAAGTCCTTGTCAGACAGGGTGAGGGAGGGGTCGGTTACCTTATCGTCGTTCAGTGTCACGCCGCCATCGTTTATAAGACGACGTCCCTCCGATCTTGTCTTTATTAACTTCATATCTGAAAGGACTGTTATTATATCTTTTCCTGATTCGATATCCGCCCTTGTATAATTTACAGTGGGCATATCATCACTTATACCGCCGTTTTTAAATATCGCCCTTGCAGCCTCCAAAGACTTTGTGGCCTCTTCCTCTCCGTGAACCGTTTTGGTTATTTCAAATGCCAGTATCTCTTTTGCCTTATTTATTTCAGAGCCTTGCAGTGCTCCAAGTCTTCTTACTTCTTCCATAGGTAAGAAAGTAAGAAGACCTAAACACTCTTCGACCTTTACATCCTCTATATTTCTCCAATACTGGAAGAACTCATAGGGAGATGTCTTTTCAGGATCAAGCCATAGAGCGCCCTTCATAGTCTTTCCCATTTTTATTCCGTCCGATGTGGTAAGAAGCTTAAGTGTAAGACCGTATGCCTCACCCTGCTCCTTTCTTCTGATCAATTCCACTCCGCCGATGATGTTCGACCATTGATCGTTTCCGCCCATTTGCAGTTTGCAGCCGTCATCCTTATATAGCTTGTAGAAATCAAATGACTGCATTATCATATAATTTAATTCAAAAAATGTAAGACCACGTTCCCAACGTTGTTTATAGCATTCTGCGGCAAGCATTCTGTTTACAGTAAAGTGTACGCCTATCTCTCTAAGCATTTCGACATAATTCATAGATAGAAGCCAATCTGCATTGTTTCTTACAAGAGCACTTTCATTATCAAATTTCAAAAACTTGGACAGCTGCTTGTGAAAGCATTGTGCATTGTGATCTATAGTTTCCTTAGTCATCATTTTACGCATATCACTTTTAGCAGAAGGGTCACCTATCATAGTAGTTCCTCCGCCTAATAGAGCTATCGGAATATGGCCGGCTCTTTGCATATGCATCATTGCCATAATCGTAAGAAAATGTCCGGCAGTCAAACTGTCCGCAGTTGCATCGAAACCTATATAAAACTTGACTCTCTCCTTTTCAAATAGTTTTCTAAGATTTTCTTCATCTGTGCATTGTTCGATAAAGCCTCTTTCCTGCAGTATGTCGTATACATTTTGAGACATAGCCATTTCCTCCTTTTTTATTTTTAAAATATCAACAAGTTTAACATAACAGCGGTTTTAATGCAAGTAGTTTGTATCCTCCAACAGATTATTGCCGTCAGCGGCAGCAGTTGCCAGTGCATCGCAACGCTCGTTATAGCTGTGTCCTGCGTGACCCTTTATCCAGGTAAAAGAAACCTTGTGCATTTTCATTGCATTCAAAAGACGCATCCAAAGGTCTTTGTTAAGTACGGGTCTGTTTTTTTCACGAATCCAGTTTTTCTTTATCCAGCCATCTATCCATTTCTGATTAAAGGCATTTACCACATAGGAGGAGTCGGTGTATACCTCTACCTCACAGCCATATTTTAAAGCCTCAAGTCCGACAATCACACCGAGCAGCTCCATTCTGTTATTGGTAGTCTTAACATATCCGCATGACATCTCTTTTTCTACTATGCTTCCGTCCTTTTTAGCACAGGAAATAATTGTACCGTATCCGCCCTTTCCGGGATTTCCTCTGGATGAACCGTCGCTGTATATTTGAACCTTCAAATTTACCTCCTTATTTATTGGCCTTTAACGACATTTTGTAGTTAAAAAATATGTGATCCTGAATTATTTCATATTCGTTGTCACCTTTAAATACACTGAAAAAATTTGTCAGGTGTTCAGCATATTTTCTGCCCCAAAAATTGCCCCATTTAAAGTTTGAAACGGGATATTCGGGTACGGACTCTATATTGTTATGTATATAGTAAAGAACCACATCAGCAGCATTAAAGGCATCTGCAGAAATTTTTTGAGGGTTATTAAGCATATCGGTAAGACGACCGTTTCTTGTAGGCTGAAACATATTTTTTCTATAAATAACCTCTTTTATTCCAAGATTATCGGTTACACGATTGGCGATCACATAGCCCACGGCAAGCATTCCCTTATACACAGTTTTTCCGTCAATTGTCTTATACGGGAAATGCTTTTGGTTGCCCGCCTCACAATAGATAATAGCCGCAAGAAGTGTCCTTTCATCATTATTCTTATCGCTATTGTAGGTGGAGTGCATAACGGTATTATGAACAGTTACATATGGGCTTTCCGGTTGCTCGGTTTTTTCAGAATTAGAATTATCCGCAAATTCTTTTCTATATTCGGACAAGGCTTTTTCAAAGTCCTGCATAACGCCTGTTTCTTCATCGAAATAATAGTTTACGCCATCTATTTGGGCAAAGCCCTTTAACATGCTGCCGTTAAAATAATATCTCGTTTCATTATCCGTTATATAAAAGCCCTGCTGTCAGCCATAGCATCGGTGGCGATAACCGATAATCCGAGCATAAGGCTTAAAGAACAGACTGCAATTTTTTTATCAAGCTTCAT
>JBGZAX010000069.1:0-4147 GCA_041844335.1 Lachnospiraceae bacterium | reverse complement strand
GAGTCCGAGCTTCCTGTAGCGGGCGACGCTCCCGAAGAGAACAGCATAAGGATTCGCCGCATCAATTTTTATAAGCGAAACGGTTTCAAACCTGCTTATGAGATGGCAACCTGCGGTATGCGGTGGCAGGCGCTGCTGGTCAATACAGACTCTATGCTTTTAGAGGATATAATGAAATGGCACAGGGAGCTATATGGAGATGAAAGAACAGATGTTAAAGTCCCGATTGGTGAAGACGAAATCCCCGAAATGCCATATTGGATGAAAGAACAATAAAGCAGTCAGAGAATTTAAGGGAGGCAAAAAAGATGATAAGAAGATGTACTTCATCGGACAAAGAAATATGGTGCAGGCTTAATAAAGAATTTATGTCTTATGAATATGAAGATGAAAATGTATGGGAAAATCCTCTGTTAAAAGGAGACCCCGCGGAAATATTTGAGGCTGTTATCGAAGACCCTCACTCTCATAATATCTTATATCTCATAGAAGAAGACGGCGAAATAATCGGTTTTATGAACACCGCATATTTTATGAGCATCTGGGCACACGGAAATATATTGTTCTTAGATGATTTTTTTATTACAGAAAGCCAAAGGGGTAAAGGTTACGGTAAAAAGGCACTGCACGAGTTAGAAGCGCTGCTTGCAAGCGACGGATACAAGAGAATCCAGCTTATGGCGGAAGACACGAACCCAAAGGCGATATCATTTTACGAAAGAGAAGATTACTCGAGGCAAAAAATAAATTTCTTCTGTAAATATTTATAACAATATAGCCTAAGATATCTAATAAAATGTCATAATATGAATTAAATAATTATAATGACAAATTATGCTCATTATATTATAATCAAGCTGTAAGTATAAAAACATCTCGGGAGGTAAAATATGAAAACGAGAACTAAAGCCGTGATTTTAGGAAGCGTCGCTGTCGGAGCTATTTTTGTAGTCGGTTATATTGTGTATAAAAATACTAAAAGCGCATAATGACGTCGAGAGTTTTTAGAGAAAATTTTGCAGATTGGTTTTAATGGATATTTTGAGTAGACTTTTCAGGCTCGGAGACGGCGAATACGCGGACTTTCAAGCAAAGCTTACCCCTACGATTGAAAGGGATAGATTTATCGGTGTTCGAGTGCCTGTATTGAGAAAATTCGCTAAAGAAATATTAAAGAACGGGGAAGGGCAGGTATTTATCGATAACTTTCCTCACTTTTACTATGATGAAAATATGCTGCATTCGCTTCTCTTGTCAGAAATCAAAGATTATAATGAATGCATCAGAAGAATAGAGGATTTTTTGCCATATATAGATAACTGGGCCGTCTGCGATATTCTGTCGCCAAAGGTATTCAAGAAGCATAGAGAAAAGCTGATTGATAAAATTATGCTCTGGTCTGAAAGCAAAGAATGTTATATATGTAGATTCGGACTCGGTATGCTTATGAACCATTATCTTGATGATGATTTTAGGGCAGGATATCTGGAGATACCTGCGACCGTCAAATCAGATGAATACTATGTCAATATGATGCTTGCGTGGCTGTTTGCAACCGCACTTGCCAAACAGTGGGGCAGTACGATTACTTATATTGAAGAACGCAAGCTCCCTGTATGGGTTCACAACAAGACAATCCAAAAATCCTGCGAAAGCTTCCGTATTACGCCGGAGCAAAAGACTTATCTTAGGACGTTGAAGATAAAAAAATTATAAGCTCAGTATATAAGTATTATAAAGTAAACGCATAGAAACTCAATTAGGGGATAGTTGAGTTTATTTATATCGGCATAACTATTCCTAAAATCATAATTTTGGGAATAGTTGCTATATGCAAATATGATGACAGTCTCTCGGTTCGATTTTCACAGTTCTCTCTAAGTGCTTTGCAATTTATTACCTATATGATGTTTTATTTTTAATAAATGCGGCTTTATTCTGTGCCGACGCATTTATTTTTTTCTCATCTGCCGCCTGAATTTTTATATAACGGTTAATCTCACATACATATTAACATACATATTATATGAGATTTTCGAATTTTTCATATATCCGCTGCATTGTCGGCTTTTTATCTATAATTAGCTTAAGATTCATTTTAACCCGGACTGCTATTCTAACTATAAGTTAAATACCCGTGAAGCATATCAGAAATAATGGTTTCGAATCAATCAGCCGCAAACCTTTTCGAGAATTGCGGCTGATTTAACTGCGACTACATAACCTATATTAATATAGTTAAGACATTCGAAATATCAGCCCGAAATCACTGGAAAATCGAGGCTCTAATTTGCGTTTTTAGCGATTTTTTTCTGTCGGTCGATATATCTTACCTCAAACAATTAGATGATTTTCCCGAAAGGCATTGAAAATCAAGGTTTAATGCAATTATAAACTAATCGGCACCTGAATTGTCATTCCGGCTTGAAGTTCGGCAGCAGAAATATTATTTAACTCACAAAGCTCATATACAGCGACTCCGGTTTCGGTATCGGGCATATAATCTTCGGCGATATCCCATAATGTATCGCCGTCATATATTGCAATCGTTCTATATTCCTGAATCGTTTCCGACTGCGCCGTGCTTAATTCGAACGCAAAATTGAACGCCATGGTAAATAATATAATCGTAAGTACCACAAATATTATAAACCTGTATCTGTTAGCTATTCTATATCTTTTCATTTATGCCACTCCCTTTCGCAAACATTTGTTCTTTTCTAAAATATAACAGAATATCTGTTCGTTGTCAATAAGAAAAATAAACAAATGTTCGTATTCAATATAAAATAAAACATGGAACTTTTGCCCCATGTTCTTGTAAAATTGCTATATTTCAGTAATCTGTACGATTTTTAGGTTTAGCTTTATAAGTTACCTTGTCTTCGTGTATTGATAATCGCTCTTTTAATGCGTCCTGCAGAACTGATGAAAAGTTTATCCCCTCTCTTTCGGACATTGTGTTTAGCCAAGATGGAATAGTCAGAGTTTTTTTAACGGCTTTGTTATCATAAAACTGCCTGTATTCAAGTGTATCACATGTAACTAAGGATACAAACTCTGCGTTTTTTACCGGTATTTCATTCACCTCAGACGGTGTTGGGATTTCAGAGCCTGATTCTTCAAATTCATATAAGGTCATACAAAGAACATCCTCAGCCATTTCCATTGCATCCTGAAGATTATCTCCCTGAGTATAACAACTTTCTAAATCCGGGAAAATAACCGAATAAAGTTCTTCTTCTTTATTGAAAATCGCGGGATAAATATATTTTGTCATGATAGTCACTCCTTTCAGATACCGGCATCTTTTTTAATACTGTTAAGAGTACCTTCAGCAATCTCTTTAGAATGTCTCGGTACAGGGAAAGATTTGCCGGTTATAGGACTGTAATATATGTCATGTCTTTTGCCATGTTTTATCAACTCAATATTATGTTTTTTGAGCAATTTAAGTAATTCACTCATTTTCATATCGAAAGTCCTCCGGCACAACAACATTAGCACGTATTGATACGTATGTCAATATTAAAGAACACAGTTAACTAAATATGTCCGGTATTATGCCCTAACGTAACGCTAATATGATGAAAAACATTAGGTGTTTTGTCACGAAATCTGAGAGGATACAAAGCTGTATGGTATGGAAAGAAAAGATAACTTGCTCATAGTTTCTTCATATTATTATATATATATTTCTTTTAGCTTATTTTCAAGCCTCTGTTTTGATGTAAGTAGGGCGTTGTCTTTCTTTACACGATTCCACCAGCTTGTTCCTGGATGATCAACAAAAATAACTCTAGAGTCTTTAAAGAGCTTTCCTTTTCCCCTTTTTCCGCTTTCATCTATCAAAGCATATTTTTCATAGTACTTACATACTTCCATTGATGAGACAATAATAATTTTAGGCTCTATTTCTTCAACAACATTTTCGAATATTTTTACTGAGTTATCGAAGCATTCATACCATAATTTATCAATTTGGTCATTGTTCATGCCTTCTATTTTTCCGGCGGAATACAATGCTTTTGTGTAGTTTTTATCAAAATAGATTGATGGCATTTGATAGAAATTCATATAAGCAAAATAATTGTATTTTTTACTATCTTCTGTCGTTATTTTATCAAATGAATCATTAGGTATAACT
>JBGZAX010000068.1:0-4178 GCA_041844335.1 Lachnospiraceae bacterium | reverse complement strand
TTCTTCTGCCATTAAGATTTTTTCATCTATGTTTTTCATTTTCTTTTTTTCCTTTCTTACCTGTTTTTGAGCAAAGAAAAAACAGTGAGTTCATATACTTCACTGTTCTGATAGTCAAAAATAGAGTCACCCTATCGATAACTCCATTTTAAATAACCTCTATGGCTATTCTCCCATTTTATTAAAAGTCTTATTTTTCATAGATATTATCTAACAAAGATGAAACCATATTTATTGCACATATAAGAGATATACCTCTACAAACAACAGCTCCATCAATAGCTAATTGATAGCCCTGTGTAACGAATACTTCAGGATGCAAAAACAAATAGACTGCTACTATTATCAAAATTATTTTTATAACAACATAGGTAATTGAATTCATTTTCATAACATATTCTCCTTATTTTATTTTAAAGTAATTACTTAATAATTTATAAGCTTATACTTCCCGTATTGTGGCATTTTTACAGTATAACTATTTGATCTGATTACTTTTCCGGTAACACTACATCCAAATGAATCTCCATTTTTATATCTCTGAGGATTTTTGTAGTTCATAAAAATATTCCCCTACTTATCTTGCTCTCCTTTTTCGGATAAATACAGTTTACCATATGTTTCCGCAAAAATCAATAATTCAAGTTAATCTATTAGAACTTTTTTGTAGGATTATATGTTTGACAAATCTACACTCCTTGATAAACGAACGGCAAATATGATATAATACGAATGTTCGGCAAATACAACCGCAGCGAGGTGCATGCTTACAAATCAATAGGCAAATAAAGTCGGTATGTTTATGGAACGGAAACGAAAAATTTCATTATTTGATACAGGCTACATCACACCGATAACTGAAACAAAAAATAAATCATCTTAAAGAGGAGCTTTAATGTTGGAATTGGAAAAAGATACCAAAAGAGCCTTATATGAAAATTCAGTAAGGCTTAAGAAAAAATATGGGCAAAATTTTTGCATAGACAAAAGTGTAATACACGATATAATAGAGGCATCAAAAATAAGCGATAAAGACACCATCTTAGAAATAGGCGCCGGAGCCGGAGCTCTTACAGCAGAGCTTGCAAAGATGGCCAAAAGAGTGACGGCATTAGAAATAGATAATGAAATGGTCGGAATATTGCAAAAGAAATTAAAGAGCTTCGATAATATAGAGGTGATAAATCAGGATATTATGAAATGGACTGAACTCTCCGCTTTGCCTAAGGGTACAAAGGTTGTCGCAAATCTTCCATACTACATAACCACCCCTATTTTAATGCGACTTTTGGAGCAAAAAAAACTATTTGACAGAATAACAATCATGGTTCAAAAAGAGGTGGCGGAAAGGCTTTGTGCAATACCATCGACTAAGGCATACGGAGCAATAACCCTTGCCGTCAACTACCTCACGGAGGCAAGCCTTGTAAGAATTGTTGACAGGAAGGCTTTTTTACCTGTTCCGAATGTGGACAGTGCGGTGGTAACAATGAAAGTATTGGATAAGCCAAGAGTCACAGTATCAGATGAAAATAAGCTGAACACCTTGATAAGAGCCTCATTTTTGCACAGAAGAAAGACTTTAAGCAATTCGCTGTCTTCAAGCAATATCTTTTCACTTGATAAAGAAAAAATCAAGCAGGCGATAGAAAACAGCGGATTCCCCACAAATATAAGGGCGGAAAATCTGAGTCTCGAGGACTTTGCGATGCTGCTTGAAAACCTGTTAAAATAAAGAAGACCTCAAGGCTCAGAGTAGCCTTTAAGGTCAAGACCGTCTCAATTTCGACATATCATTAAAACAGACTATATTTTTTCAGCAACACGGAAACGGTAATCATAATCCCTAAATAAATCAAGATAATAATATAGGTCAAAATATCACGCATCTTGTATTCAAGCGGTTTCATATTGCTGCGCGGCTTACCGCAAAAATAGCATCTTGACTCCATTGCCATTGCAAGCTCATCAGCTCTTCTAAATGCAGATACAAAAAGCGGAACTAAGACCGGAAGTAATGCCTTTGCTCTTTTCATAATATTTCCTTCATTAAATGATGCACCTCTTGCCTCCTGCGCTTTCATTATTACACCCGTTTCCTCAACTAAAATAGGAATAAATCTAAGAGCTATCGACATCATCATCGCAATCTCGTCTACAGGAAATTTGAAAGTCTTTAAAAATCTGAGCGATCTTGAAATACCGGCTGTTAAAATATTGGGTGTGGTGGTTAAAGTCATCACGCTTGAACCCAATATAAGCAATACAAATCTTACACACATAAGCACGGATAATCTGATTCCCTCTTCACTAATGTTCAATTTCCAAATTTTAAATATAGGTTCCCCCGGAGTTAAAAATAAATTAAATAAAAATGTCATTACAAGCAAAAGCAATATCGGCTTCAAACCCTTAAATATAAACTTAAAAGGAACCCTGCTTATAATAATCGACATAGTTAAAAACAAGGCGGCTATAATATATATTTCAAGCTCAACTGATAAAAAAAGGCTGACTATAAATATCAGTGTACCAAAAAGCTTTACTCTCGGGTCAAGACGGTGTATAATAGAGTTTTCCGGATAATATTGCCCTATGGTTATGTCTCTAATCATTTTCTAATAATTCCAATCATTCTTCATCTCCCTTTGATAAGGCGCTTAAAATACTATAAATCGCATCGTCAAAAGATACGACATTAATGTCAACGTTAAGCCCCTCCTTGTAAAGCTCCTCCAAAACTCTATGAAAATAGCTGGTATTAAGCTTTATTTTCTTTAATTCCTCCGCCCTGCTTAACACCTTTGTGGTGTCTCCGCACATCACTATAGATCCGTCATTGATCACCACCACTCTATCTGCATAAATTGAGACGTCTTCCATACTGTGGCTTACTATTACAACAGTAATTCCTCTTTCCTTAAGCCCAAAAAGCAACTCTAAAATAAGCTCTTTTCCTACGGGATCAAGCCCGCTCGTGGGTTCATCAAGCACAAGCATTTCCGGTTTCATCGCTAAAACTCCGGCAATCGCCACTCTTCTTTTTTCTCCTCCCGACAGCTCAAAGGGTGAGCGATTATAATACTCGGCGGACAAGCCTACCATTTCAAGAGCCTCTTTTGCCAAATATTCCGCCTCATCTCGTGTCATGCCCTGATTTATCGGACCGAACATCACATCTTCAAGGACATTTATTTCAAAAAGCTGTTGCTCCGCATACTGAAATACAAGCCCCACATTGCCCTTATGAGCCTTTAATGAATAATCCTTATCAAAAATGTTCTTGTTCTTGTAAAAAATGTTGCCGTCGGTAGCTCTGTTCAACCCGTTAAAATGCTGTATCAGAGTAGACTTCCCTGAGCCGGTATGCCCTATTATCCCCAAAAATTCGCCCTTATATATTGTCAAATTAATATTTTTTAAAGCGTTTACCTCAAAGCTTGTGCCCAAAGAATAGGAATAATTTATATTTTCAAGCCTAAGCAACTCTTCTTTTTTTACATCATCGTTCTTTACAGGCTTATTTTTAATCATCTTAGGCTTTATTTTTGCCCTGTAAACATTCATTATCTGGTCGATAAATTCGTTCATATAAAGGCAATCGGGCTTTATTTCGCTGTAATATTTGCTCAATTCAAGCGCCATTTTTGTAATATTCGGGATTGCCAGCTTAAGCCTTGCCATTTCTTCAGATTTTGCAAATATCTCTCTTGGCGTACCCGTCATAATAAGCTTTGATTTGTACATTACAAATACCTTGTCACAGTGTATTACCTCGTCCATATAATGCGTAATAATAATTACTGTAATACCCTCATCGTGCATTTTCCTTGCAGCAGCCATAACCTCGGCTCTGCCCTTCGGGTCAAGCATAGCGGTAGATTCGTCAAGCACCACTATTTTAGGTTTCATTGCCAAAATTCCGGCTATCGCCACTCTCTGCTTTTGCCCCCCGGACAGTCTGTTGGGAGATTTTAATCTATGCTTGGATAAATTAAGATCTTTAAGCACCTCATCCACTCTTAAAATTATCTCATTTGCGGGAACATTAAGGTTTTCCAATCCAAAACCTATATCCTCTTCAACAATGCTTGCAATTATCTGATTATCGGGATTTTGAAAAACAATTCCCACATTTTTTCTTATATCAAAGATATTATTTTTATCGGAGGTGTCCA
>JBGZAX010000067.1:0-12594 GCA_041844335.1 Lachnospiraceae bacterium | reverse complement strand
TTTATAAATATGTGGAAAATAAAGTAAAAAATAAAAAAGTATTAGTCCTCGGTCTTGGAGGAGAAGGACTATCCACCTTAAAGCTGCTGTCAAAGCTAAGCAGTTATAAAAGCATAGGTGTTGCCGATATGAATAAAGCCGCATTTGATAAATTGGAAAAAACGAAGTTTACTGACAGTATTTCTAAACATTTCGGTTTCGATTATTTAAACATCATAGATGAATACGATATAGTGTTTAAATCTCCGGGAGTTGTACTTAATGACAATATAGATATATCCAAAATATCCGGTCAAATGCAGGTGTTCACGGAATATTACAGAGATAGAATAATAGGAGTTACCGGAACAAAGGGAAAAAGTACCACTGTTTCACTTATATACCATACGTTAAAGGATAATAATATAGATTCCGTTTTGGGAGGAAATATAGGAATTCCCGTATTTGAACTGATAGATGAAATAAAAGAAGATACACAAATAGTAATAGAAATGTCATGTCATCAGTTGGAATATATGAGTGTTTCTCCTAAAACAGCCGTTTTACTTAATCTATACGAGGAACATCTGGATCATTACGAAACCTATGAAAGATATTGCAATGCGAAATACAATATCTTTAAATATATGAAAAGTTCTGATTATCTTATATTAACAGAGCAGCTGATAGCTAAAAAAATTAATTTTAAATTGCCTAAAAATACATTATTTTCAGGGTTTAATAGCTCAAAATGCGATATAAATGTCGTACAAAATGGATTTTATAAAAATAATATCCTATTTAAAATACCTGAAAATATCAATCTTTTAGGTATTCATAATATTTATAATATTGCTTGCGTATACGAAATTGCGGAACATTTAGGAATTAATTATTCCGATTTTATAATTTCATTAAAAAAATTCAAATCTCTTCCTCATAGATTGGAATACATAGGAAATTTTTATGGAATAGACTTTTATAATGATTCTATAGCTACTATGGGTGAGGCAACTATCAATGCAATAAAAAGCGTAAAAAATGTCGGCTCGGTTTTAATTGGAGGAATGGATAGAGGAATTGCTTATACTGATCTGACAGATTTTATTATAGAAAACGATAACTATACCTATATCCTAATGGAGGCTACCGGAAATAGAATTTATAATGAAATTAAAGAAAAACTTAATAATGAAAATTTACCTTCCAATATAATATTGACAAAACATCTTGAGGAAGCGGTAGATTTAGGGTTTAAGCTTACTGGCAAAAATAATGCATGCATTTTATCTCCTGCTGCTGCAAGCTACGGGATTTTCAAGAATTTTGAGCATAGAGGAGAAGTATTTTGTAAACTTGTCAGAGAATATAAAATATAGAAATTAGTATCAATATGTCGTTTAACAGAGGAGGTAACAAAATGAAACTGACATTTATAGGTGCGGCACACGAGGTTACAGGCAGCTGTCATTTGCTGCAAAGTTGCGGCAAAAATATCCTTATTGATTGCGGAATGAAACAGGGTAAAAACAAATATGAGCAGGTAAAGCCTGACATAACAGCAAGTCAGGTAGACTATGTTTTTCTTACACACGCACATATAGACCACTCCGGTATGCTTCCATATCTTGTTGCCAACGGTTTTAAAGGAAAAATCCTTACAACACGTGCTACAAAGGATTTGTGCAGAATAATGCTGCTTGACAGTGCACATATCCAGGAAATGGAAGCTGAATGGAAAAATAGAAAAAACCAGCGTTCGGGCAAAGACAAGGTGGTTCCAATTTACACAATAGATGATGCAAATTCCACACTTACCTTATTTGAAGGCTATGACTATAATAATATAATAGAAGTAGATGAGGGAATAAAAATAAGATTTACGGATATGGGACATCTCTTAGGTTCCGCCAGTATAGAAATATGGCTGGAAGAAGGTGAATTCTCTAAAAAAATTGTATTTTCCGGAGACGTAGGAAATATTAATCAACCTCTGATTAAGGATCCCGATAATATTAATGCCGCAGACTATCTGGTAATTGAGTCTACTTACGGTACAAGACATCACGACAGATTGCCGAACTATATTACAGCCTTGGCACAAATAATTCAGGAAACACTTGATAGAGGTGGAAATCTTGTCATTCCCTCATTTGCAGTGGGAAGAACACAAGAAATCCTATACTTTATCAGAGATATAAAAGAAAAGGATATCATAAAGAATCATCCGAACTTTCCGGTATATGTGGACAGCCCAATGGCTATAGAGGCAACACAAATATTTGACAAAAATAAATTTGAATGTTTTGATGAAGAGGCTATGAGGCTGGTAAACTCCGGAATAAATCCAATTATATTCGATGATTTAAAGCTTACCGTCTCGTCGGAGGAGTCAAAAAATATAAACTTTGATCCTACCCCGAAGATAATAATATCAGCATCGGGAATGTGTGAGGCTGGTAGAATAAGGCATCACCTAAAACACAATCTGTGGCAAAAAAACTCCACTATATTATTTGTGGGTTATCAGGCAATAGGTACTCTTGGCAGAATTTTGGCGGACGGAGAAGCTACAGAGGTTAAACTTTTCGGAGAACCCGTGGAGGTAAATGCACATATAAAAACTTTAAGCGGAATTTCGGGGCATGCTGATAAGAACGGTCTTGAGGCTATGGTTCGTCAAATGAGTCCTCGTCCTGAACACGTGTTTGTAGTACACGGAGACGATGATGCGGCGGAAGGTTTTGCGAAAATGTTGAGAAACAGATATGAATACACTGCAACTGCACCATACAGCGGCTCAATATTCGACTTGGCAAAAGGAACCTGGGAATACATCGCAGATCCTATTATCATTCCTGAGAAAAATGCTGGCAGAATTAAAGCAAATGCAGCTTATGATAACCTTAACGATGCCGCTGAAAGATTACTTGAAATGATTAAAAATAATGACAGTATGCCGAATAAGGATATGAAATCTCTTACAAATAAGATTTTGGAACTTATAAACAAATTTGTGTGAAAAACAAAGCTAAATTGTTAAAAAAATTTACAAATACCGAAATCTTGCCACGAAGTTAACACTATTTTACTCTTGGTTTTTCATTTGCTTTATGTTATTATACATTCAAGGTTAAAACAAATAAGCCGATTAACTTTTGTAATCGGGAGTTATAATTAAGGAGGATTTATATGAAAAAACAAATTTTCAAGAAAGTATTGCCGATGATACTTTCAACTGCAATGTTAGCTACAATAGTACCGGTGAACGAGGCAAACGCCGCTGTAAAACCGAATGATCTGAAAATCGTAACGTCAAGCGGAAAAATTAAGAGAAAACATATTCTTGCTTTAGGAGAAGTAAGAGATATCAGATCAACCGGAAATGCCACTGCTATTGTTAAACTATATCCTAACAAAGCATCAAAAGGTATAAGAATTTCAAGCAGCGCAACAGACATAGTGAGAGTGTGGAAAAGAAATTCAACCGGCACAAGATGGTCAATGAAAGGAATGAGCGTGGGCGAGGCAGAGCTCACTATAAGATCTACCGTAAGATCGACAGTGAAAAGTTTCTTAAATGTCATAGTTACGAGCAAATCTCCGAACGAAATAGAATTATCTGAAAATTCTCTGACACTTGATCAGAATCAAAGTGCTACTATTGCTTCTTGGAGTTCATCTGCCGATGTAAATGTAGAATTTGATTCCAAGTATGTAGATAGATATATTTCCGTTGCATCTTCAGATAGCAGTATAGTTTCTGCCATTAAAAACAGCGACCAAAAGTACACAATAAGGGCATTAAAAGCCGGCACCGCCACTATTACCGTTGCATCAGCCACAGACCCTGATATATCTGAAAACGTTACCGTTACGGTTAAGGCAAAAGAATTGACTAAAAAACCTGAAACATTTACATTCTCTGCAAGGCAGACAAAGAAAAATCAGATTTATGTCACATTTTCCAATCCTATGACTGTAGCTCCGACTCTATCAAGCTTTAAACTTACGCAAAACGGTGCTTTTTGGGACGTGGCTCTAACCGGAATCACATTATCATCAGACGGTAAGGGTGCATATATCAATACGGCAATAGATTTACAAAAAAATACAAAATATGATTTGACATTTGTAGCAACTAATTCACAACCAATCAGCACACAATTTACAACTACCGAAAATAAACCTGCTAAAATAATTTTAAAAACAACAAGTGTGGTGGTAAACTCTCCTAAAAAAATAAACTACGCCCTGGTAGATAATAACGGTGTGGAGCTTATAGATGTTGAGCCTAACAGAGTGGAGCTTACCGTTACTACTACAGCCGGATACTATGACAATTATACAAAAACTCTTCAAATGTGGCAGCCTAACGGAACAGCAAGAGTGAAACTTATTTATCATACCTACGAGTATCAAAACGGAGTAGAGCAGACAATTACATCAGAGGGGGTAATTACCGCCACTGCCACATCAAATACGGCAATCAATTTAGAAAGAGCCATGACTAAAAGAGGAAGTGCATCGCTTACAGATACACAGTGGGCAGCCGGACAAAACAGCCTTATGATACCGGCAAGAGCAACCGGATATTATCTCGCCGCAAAGCTTAAGTCTTCGGAAAACGACACTTTTTTCACTGACAGACCATCTTCAAATGTTTTAATAAGCTATACATTTGAATCAAAAAATCCTGATGTAATAAGTGTAGGAAATGACGGCTTAATAACTCCTCAGACAAATGCTCAAACAGGCAGATCCGCTGTAGTCGTGATTACGGTGAACTATGAGGGAAGAACTACTCAATATAGTGTCACTATAAATATCGGAGCTGAATCTTTCCCTGCAAGAGTGGAAGTTTCTCCCACAACACTTTACCTGAGAAATAATGAGGATAAGGAAATTCAGTTAAAAATTTACGATCAATACGGAGTGGATATCAGTGAAATGGCGGCAAGTCTCATCTCTGTTCAACCTCCCACAGTTAGCGGAATAACCGTTCCCACCATAACTCCGGTTATTCAACCTTATGCTAATAATAAATTAATTTGCAAAATCAGTGCCAGAGGTTCGGTAACAGGAACACTCGGATTCCAAATTACCATTCCGGCACAAAACAATCGTGTAATATCAAGCTTTGGTGTTGTAGTTACTCCATAAATTAATAAATGAGTTAAGGTAAAAAATAACAATAAAAATGGGGCTGTTGCAAAATAGATGAGTAATCTCCATGAAGCAACAGCTCCGTTTTTATGCCTAAAAATAAAAAAACAGGCTCCGAAGAACCTGCAAGGAGGCTTTCCTTGATTTTTATTTTGGCAAAAAGAAGAAGCATTGCTCCATAACCAGAATTTAGTTATTTTGCGACACTCCCATTTTTGTGATTATAATTTTTAAAACTTCCATATGTAAATCAGATTGTACACAATTACAATTCAAAGAAATTCTGTCATCGTCCGTATATCTTTCATCAAATTGTTAACTCTCTCAGCTTCCATAGTATTTTCAGTCGGCTCATAAAACACCATATCCTTTATTTCATCAGGTAAATACTGCTGTTTTACATAATGATTTTCATAATCATGAGGATATTTATATTCAACCAAATCACCGTTTCCTTCTATAGTCCTATGTCCTGTAGATTTCAAATATGGCGGCATATCGTAGTTTGTCCTATTAACCAAATCTAAAGCCTTGTTGATAGCAAGATAAGATGAATTACTCTTTTTTGCAGTAGCTATATATATCACAGCCTGTGCCAAAATTATACGTGCCTCCGGAAGTCCAACTCTATCAGCCGCATCAGCAGCTGAATTAGCCAAAACTAAAGCCATAGGATCGGCATTCCCTACATCCTCCGATGCACAAATAACTATTCTTCTTGAAATAAACCTAATATCCTCTCCTGCAGATATCATTTTTGCCAAATAATAAATGGCGGCATTCGGATCAGAACCTCTCATACTCTTTATAAAAGCCGATGCATAATCATAGTGATTATCTGAATTCTTATCATAGCTATAGGACTTTTTACCCATACATTCAAGAATAAGCTTTTCATCTATTACCGAATTTTCATCAGAGCTGCTCAATGTAGCCAGCTCTATAGTATTTATGGCATATCTTGCATCTCCTCCTGATCTGTTTGCCAAAAGTTCCAAGGCATTGTCGGTAATACTTACACCAAATGCTCCCATCCCCTTTACCTTATCAACAATAGCCCTTTTAATTATTTTCTTTATATCTTCTACTGTTAAAGCATATAATTCATAAACGTTAGCTCTTGATAAAAGTGCCTTATTAACCTCAAAATAAGGATTTTCAGTGGTAGCTCCAATAAGTATTAAGGTTCCGTCCTCAATAAACGGCAACAAATAATCCTGCTGTGCCTTATTAAATCTATGAATTTCATCAATAAAAAGTATTGTCCTTCTTTGATAAGCCGCCTTATTAAGCTTTGCAGTCGCCACTGCCTCTTCCATATCCTTTTTTCCGGCAATGGTGGCATTTATTATAATAAAATCAGCCTTTGTAGTCCTTGCAATAACAGATGCTATTGTAGTCTTCCCTGTCCCTGTAGGTCCGTAAAGAATAATTGATCCAAGCTTGTCCGAAATTATACTTTTCCTAAGCAGCTTATTTTCTCCTAAAATATGCTCCTGCCCTACAATATCGTCCAAAGTTTCCGGGCGCAGCCTTTGTGCTAAAGGAAAATCACTTTTACTGTTTATATCATTCAAATATTCAAATAAATCCATTTTATTATTTCTTCTTGTTCAGCTTTTTATTCTTGAAATTTTTAGCCTTAACAGCTATATCGGCTCCCTTTTTTAATACTATAGCACTAAGCGGCTCAATGTCTATCTCTATATAATAGCCTGCTATATTATTTTCCATGTCACCCTCGATTTCTTCTTCGTACTCAAATGACTTTGCCATGTAGGTCGTGTTTAATTTATTATTGCTATCTAAAACAACAGAATATTCCGCGTTATATGGGACATTGAGCCTGTATTTTTTATGAACATTTCCGGAAAAATTAAGGAAAAATATCAGACCTTCCTTTTCATTTTTTCTGCAAAAAGCAAACACATTCTTATCAGATGAATCAACATCAAGCCATAAAAAGTGCTCTTGTATATAGTCTGTTTCATATAACGAAGAATTGTTTTTATAAAGATTCAGTAATTTCTTAAAATAATCGTGTAAATCCTTATTGTCGGTATTATTTAAAAGGCTGAAATCAATTGCCTGACTTTCCACCCATTCGGATTTTTGCCCTAAATCCTGACCCATAAACAACAACTTTTTGCCGGGGTGTCCTATCATAAATGTATATAGTGTCTTAAGCCCTGCATATTTTTGTTTCTCATCTCCCGGCATCTTAGAAAACATTGAGCCTTTTAAGTGTACCACCTCGTCATGCGAAAACGGCAAAATATAATTTTCACTGTACGCATACACCATTCCAAAGGTCATCAAATGGTGGTTACCTCCTCTAAAGATAGGGTCGGTTTGGGCATAGTTTAAGACATCGTTCATCCAGCCCATATTCCACTTAAAGTCAAACCCCAAACCTTCATCATTAAGGTTTCCGGTTACTTTCGGAAATGCCGTAGATTCCTCCGCAATAAGTGCCACATTCGAATATTTTTGTTTCATAATTGAATTTAGATGCTTTAAAAATTCAATAGCCTCAAGGTTGTGATTTCCACCATATTTATTTGCTATCCATTCTCCGTCATCTTTTCCATAATCAAGGTAAAGCATCGATGCCACCGCATCAAATCTTATCCCGTCTATATGATATTTTTCAGCCCAAAACAATGCATTTGAGATGAGAAAATTGCTGACCTGAGGTCGGCCGTAATTATAAATCAGAGTACCCCAATGAGGATGCTCTCCCTGTCTTTTATCGGCGTGCTCATATAAATGACTTCCGTCAAACCTTGCTAAAGCAAAGGCATCCTTCGGAAAATGCGCAGCCACCCAATCAATTATTACGCCTATATCATTTTGATGCAAATAATCCACAAAATACATAAAGTCTGTCGGATTTCCATACCTTTTTGTCGGTGCGTAATACCCTGTCACCTGATATCCCCAGCTGCCGTCAAATGGATGTTCCATTACTGGCATCAGTTCAACGTGAGTGTATCCCATTTCTTTTACATAGGATACCACAAGCTTTGCAAGCTCTCTGTAGTTATAAAACTCTCTGCCGTCAAACGGTTTCATAAATGAACCGAGGTGCAGTTCATATACAAACATCGGACTTGTTTTTGAGTCTTTCGCTTTTTGTTTATCAACCCAATCTTTATCCGTAAATTTATAAGCCATATCGGCTATTATAGAAGCGTTATCAGGTCTTAGCTCTGCAGAATTGGCATAGGGATCGGATTTTAGGAACACCTCTCCGCTTGCAGTTTTTACCTCATATTTATAAAAGTCGCCAATTTTTGCATTCGGAACAAACAATTCAAAAATACCGCTATCTCCTATACGACGCATCTGATTTAATGACGGATCCCAATTATTAAAATCTCCAACCACACTTACTCTTCTTGCATTCGGTGCCCAAACTGCAAATGAGGTACCGTCCAAATTCAATAAATTTTGATAATGAGCCCCCATTTTTTCATAGCTCTCATACCAGATACCCTTTGCATATTTATCTATTTCGCTTTCACTAATTGTAGGCAAAAATCTGTACGGATCGTTTACTATTATCGGGTCCTTTTCATAAAGCGACTGAACTCTGAAATAATATTCATAGCTTTCCTTATCTTTATCAAGCAGAGTTGCAAAAAATCCCTGTCCCTCATTCGACAGCACATACTCCTCATCTTTAAAGCAAACTGTAACACTTGCCGCATAGGGAATAAAAGCCGCCACCAAAAAGCCCTCCTCCAATAAATGTGCGCCTAAAATATCATGAGGTCTGTCACACTCAACATAGATAAGGTCTTCAATTATACGATAATCCAATACTTCACTCAAATCACACTGCATTCAAAGTCCCTCCATCAGCGTACAAAATATACCAATTCTTCCTTTGGCTTACTCGCTTTCTTTATCTGTGTGGCATATAATACCGGTCCCACTCCACCGTAAGGCTTAAAATCTTCTAATTTTATAGTTCCGATAATATCCACCCAATCTCCATTTTTAACGGAAAGCTGTGCCGAATCATAAAAACAGGCATAACCCAAAAATTGTATATCATCAGCACAACAGGTCACAGCTCTTCTGCCGAAAATAAATAAATTTTCCGGCATTTTTTTTGCCCTGAGCACCGAAGCCTTAAGATGAATTGTCTTTCCCTCGTATATTTCAGCCCTTTCCATAATATCAATAAACCATAAGCCATAAGCCTCGTCTGGTAAGTCTATTCTCTCATCATTGATATCATATGGCAAATCCTCATCAAGTCTGACTGTAATAGGAAAGCCGCTATTATCCTCAAATAATACCTCTACTCCTGAATTAACAGCCTTTATACTGCGTAAATAATCTTTCAGTCTCTCATCATCTATACATCTATTAAAAATAATCAGCTCAGAGTCCTTAACCATATTTACAAAATATGATTTCAATTCATTATTCCTTAAATAAGTACCGAATGTGTAACCGTCAACTATCGTTATCTGCTGATTATTGTACCAATTTTTGGGAAAGCTTATAGGCAAAATATCAGCCCACATACCGTTAAATTCCAATACCACACGCTGCACATTAAGCCTTGCAATCAACTCTTCCAAATATTTGATATCTTCTATTTGTTCCCTTGTAACATATTCTACTATGGTATTATGTTTGTCAAGCAGCTGTTCATCATATTCCACCTCACCCTGCTCACAGGATAAAATAAGAGTCTTTCCGTCATACTGGAAATAATCTGCCGCTATAGTATCTATAATAAAAGAAGTCTTGCCGGATTCTAAAAAACCGTTGATTATGTATAGCGGTACCTCAATTTTTCTTCTAATCAATGTTAAACTCCTTACGTATCAGCTCTTTTATGGCCTCTCTATTAAGCTTGGTACCTATAATACACACAACGGATGTATAATTAGGTGTTCCTCCTCTCACCTCCATTTCTTCTGGAACCATATCAAAATGTAACCATTCCTTATCGGAAACCTCGACCATTCCCTTTGCCCTTAAAACAACACCGTATTTTTCATTAAACAGCTCTTTTAGAAAATTATTAAGCCTGTCCTTATCGGTCTTTATAGCCGCTTCAAAAGCCACGGTGTCAAAAATTTCATCCGCATGGTGATGGTGATGATGTTCGTGTTCATGATGGTGCTCGTGTTCATGATGATGCTCGTGTTCATGATGATGCTCGTGTTCATGATGGTGCTCGTGTTCATGATGATGTTCGTGTTCATGATGATGTTCGTGTTCATGATGATGCTCGTGTTCATGATGGTGCTCATGCTCATGATGATGTTCTTCTTTATGAATATTATCAAAAATACTCTCTATCCTTGACTTACTGTCAAGCATAGCACTGTTAAAGCTTTCAGTACTCAGAATATCCCAAGGAGTGGTAACTATTGCGGTCTCGGAATTTAACTTTCTCAAAATCTCAATAGCCTGATTAATCTTATTTAATTCGGCACCCTTAGTCCTACTTAACAAAATGACACCTGCATACTCAATTTGATTATCATAAAACTCACCGAAATTCTTGCTGTAAAGCTTAACCTTATTCACATCGGCAACGGTAATACAATTACCTATTTCCGCTACACCCTTTTCCAAAGAATTAACAGCCGCCATTACATCAGAAAGCTTACCCACACCTGACGGCTCAATCACTACTCTGTCAGGAGAAAATTTTTCAATAACCTCATTCATAGCCTCTTTAAAATCGCCTTGAAGAGAACAGCAAATACATCCACTGTTCATCTCCTTAATCTCAACACCACTATCCTTTAGAAAACCGCCGTCAACACTAATTTCTCCAAACTCATTTTCAATTAAAACAAGTTTCTCACCCTTATAAACTTCATTTATTAATTTCCTTATAAGAGTGGTCTTCCCGGCTCCTAAAAATCCGGATATTATATCAATTTTTGTCATAAATAAAACCCTTTCATACATTCAGCAATATCATATTTACTATAGCATAAATTACAAACAAATTCCATTATTTTCAATATTTTTCAGAGCTGAAAGCAAAGGCTGCGAACTCTGAAAAATCAAAAAAAATTACTTGAGCTTCAGTACAAAAATTGTGCTGTTATCCTTTTTTCTAAAAACTCTTTCTTCTATAAGCTCATAAGAGCCGTTATCATCTAATGCCTCAAAAATACCATCTCTCAGATTGGTAAACAGATACAAGTAACCGCCCTCTTTTAAATAATCTTTTATTTTAACAAAAAAATTACGATACAGTTTTTTAACATATGCTTCATTTCTCTTGCTGCTCACTCTCGGCAAATCCGAAATCACCTCATCGGCTGTAAAACCGTCCAACTCGTCAAGATTAAAGAAGTTTTTGCAAATAGTACCGACATTAAGCTGTGCCTCCTCAAAATTACTTTTAGCGGAATCAATCGCAAGATCCAAAATATCAACCCCCAGGCTCCTTGATGCCTTAGCTTTAAGTAATCTTTCTATCATAAGTATTCCGGAGCCGCAAAAGGGATCAAAAACTATACTGTCTTCCTTAAAATATTTTGACAAATACTCACAAATACAGGCTGCGAGAACAGGCTTCATAGCATCTGAGGTACTGTTTACCCTATATTTAAATCTCAGATCCTTTATGATACATGGACGCAAATATACGGAAAAAGTACCGTCACGCTTGATTATAACTCTTAACTCTATCTGATAATCTCCAGTAGTATTGACCAAATCATTCGGCAAAGCATCATCTATAGCTGCAGTTATTTCCTTTACCTGCTCATCATAATCCTTACTGTCCGATGTCTTAATCTGCATTCTGTATGTAAAAGGACTGTTTCCGCTAAAAATATCTCTAAGCAAATTCACCAAATCTGATTTGATTATACTTTCTTTTACATCGCCGATTGACACATAGGGTTTCCCGTTTATTATAGGAAAATAAAAGTCCTTGAATACCCTCAAATCCTTAAGCTCATTGACACTTGTTTCATAAACCAGAACTCCGGTTCCTATAATGGCAAATCTTTTATTCAGCTCTTTTATCTTATCCAACAGAATATCCGTACAACCCGAATAAGAAGTTAAATAAATTTCTGTTTTTTTATTCCCTCCGGTAAACTCATGTTCACAGGTACTTGAATTATATAAAAGCTGTCTTAAAAGTCTCACCTCATTATCATAATGTTTAGTGTTTTCTTCATCGCTTTTTCTTATTTCCAATACATTATCAAGACTTTCTTTTAATCTGTTCATAAATTCGCTATAATCATTTTTCATGATAGCTTTTAAATAATCCGATCTGATAAATAAGGTTTTCTCTTTTAAATAGGCATTGAAAATATCTGATACTAAATCATCATCTTCCATTTCGCCCAATATAAGAGCAGAATTTCTTCTAACCTTGGCATCAGCATTATCTAAGAGCCTTGTAAAGATGCTGTAATCTCCATTCAAATAATAGGCAAGCTG
>JBGZAX010000066.1:0-5402 GCA_041844335.1 Lachnospiraceae bacterium | reverse complement strand
TGAAGATAGAATACAAAAATCAATCAGCCTACCAAAAATTACTGTTATTGGGACAGGCATTTTTTGCAGCAGGTCTTATATTGCAGCTTATAGGATTCAGTCTGATAACATATACTACATTTGAAATTTTTAAAGCCTATGATTATAACATAATCTGCACTATCTCAGTTATTTTTATGATAGTGTTCTTTCTGTTAAGTATGATAATACGCCTGTTAAACAATCTGAAATATGAGCAGGAACGACTGGTTTTAGAAAAAATGGCATACAATGACTCGCTTACAGGTCTTGCCAACAGGCAAAAGTGTATGATCGAGCTGATGGATTTAAACACTAATAAAATACCCTATTATTGTGTAGCCTTTGATTTAAATTTTCTTAAAAGAACAAATGACAGCATGGGGCACTTGAGAGGAGATACTCTTCTGAAAGACTTTTCAAACTGTCTTATAGAAATATTCAAGACTCCCTGTATGGTTGCAAGAACCGGCGGAGATGAATTTTTAGTAACCGTTCCCAATTCAAACCTCGACACAATAGAAAACAAAATCAATGACTTATATGACCTAATGAATGTGGTGAACAGAGAAAGAAACGACGGAATTCTCTTAGAGGCGGCACACGGTATTGCCCACTCCTCGGAAATAGCGGACTTTGATTATGAAAAGGTAATCACATTAGCTGATAAACGAATGTATGAAAACAAGAAAAGTATGAAACAGGAAAAAGAAAAACATTTCAAGCCTGTTTATAATATGCCGGGAGATATTGAATAAAATCTACAGTAATCAAAAAAACATTGCGGCTTGAGCTTTAAGATATCCTCAATTATCCTCCGGGTAAGATTATCGCAAACGAGCTTACAGGTTCGTTTGCGATAAAATTAAAAAAGAATCTTTAAATATAAAACTCTAATTCACATTCGGACTTTTCTTTATCAGATGAACAGTTCCAAAAAAACCTGCTATAGATAAGATAACCGATATAAATGTGACCTTCATTATCCACATTTTTTGTGTATCCACAAATTCTCTGTAAAAACCCAAGATATCTTTTCCGCCAAATTTGACTGAATCAAAAGAAAATCTAAATAGATCCCCCGAGATGACTAATGAAGACAAAACATTCATAAATACACTTATTCCTACTATGGTCAATATCATAAACCCTACCTTATGCTTATGAAACTGCATACCCACCGCCGCTGCAAAATACCACGATATTATTCCGTAGAAAATGGACACTATGTTAAAGATAATATATACGCCGATCAATTCATTGATAAGCTCTAAATATTGTTTTCCCTCCGGATGATCTTGTATCATGATATAAGTTTCTTTCAATCGATCAAACAGGTCAACGTTAAACCCTTTCATGGCGGAGATTGTGGAAATTCCTACAATAAAAATCCCGAAAAACAATAAAATAGCGCTTACAATATGCCAAATAACAGACACGATTAATTTTGAAAGTACCAGGTGTTCAGCACTCGCCGGTATACAATAGGTGAAATACGCCCCTTTTCCTACCATTGAATGATAAAATCTGTGCACTACCATAATAAGAGCCAGCAAAGGTATAGAAATAATCACAAATATCCATATACCCACTACAAAGGATATAACAGCCGGTACTACTCCATAATTATTATCAACTCTTATATTTGAGGAAATCAAAATGGCAGTCAAAACACTTACTGAAATACCGATCGCAAACAGTTGCAAAAATCGAAGAGCGGTCGCCTTAAATTCATATCTTATTAGATTTAATAGCATACAAATACCTCCCTGAATATCTGATCTACAGATTTCCTATTTTCCATCCTCAAATTTTCTGCAGAATTATATAGCATTACCTGCCCTTGATTTAAGAAAACCACCTCATCCAAGATATTTTCTATCTCCGATATAAGATGAGTAGATATAATTACTGTGGCAGCAGGATCATAATTATTTATAATTGTATTTACAATATAGGATCTGGCAGCAGGATCGACTCCTCCTATAGGCTCATCTAAAAGATAAAGCTTAGCCCTCCTGCTCATAGTCAAAATTAAATTAACCTTTTCCTTGTTTCCCTTTGACAAGCTTCTAAGCCTTGAATTTATATCAAGCCGCAAATTCTCTATCATCTCCATTGCCCTATTTAAATCAAAATCATCAAAAAATGTAGCATACATATTCACACATTCCATTATGCTTAATTGTGGATCCAAAAAATCATTATCCGGAAGATAAGATACAATGCTCTTACTCTCCACTCCGGTGAACAATCCATCAACTAAAATTTGCCCTCCCGTGACTTTTAAAAGCCCGGCTATCATTTTAAAAATCGTGGTTTTTCCGCTGCCGTTGGGCCCAAGCAAGCCAACTATTTTACCAGGATATATTTTTATATTTATCCCGTTCACAGCTCTTTTATTTCCGAACATCTTATATAAATCTCTAAATTCCAAAATCGGTTCCATGTTTTCTCCTACTAATAACATACTCTAATCAGCGCATAATTCGTCTAATTTTTTCTTGATAAAAATCTCAATCTCGATCTTTTCAAGCCCGAGATTTGAAAGTTCCGCTATAAGCTTTTCCCATCGTTCTATTACCATTTTCTCTTTAAGATTTGATATGATTTGTGCATCATCCGTAACATATCTGCCCTTTGTCCTGTTTGTATTTAAAAGTCCCTCCTTTTCAAGCTCCAACAATGCCTTTTGCATAGTGTTCGGATTAACTGCCGCCTCGGTTGCCAGGATTCGTACTGCATCTATTCTATCGGACGGCTTATATTCTCCGGATATTATCTTGCACTTTATTATATCCATTATCTGCATATATATAGGTGTATCATTAGAAAATTCCCAAGCCACAAAACCCCCTCCTTAATTGTGTGATTTATTTAATACAATAATAAGGCTGAATCAATAAAATGTCAAGTCATTTTTATATGAAACACACAAATGTATTGCCGTTCTTTTCAAATAATGCCCTGCTGTCGTTTTTACCGATATAATATTCATCTGAAAGCTTGCCTTTTTTATATCCTCTTACTATCAGATTAAATTCATCAAAACCCACTATTAACAGATTTTCATTATTGTCTCCTTTGGCTAAAACTGCTTTCTCCTGTTTAATAAAATATAATACATCATCCACGGAACATCCTCTTAGGTCTAACACGGTATCATCGGAATAATCTATTGTATTTATATTCAGATTTTTATAATATTTGTCATTAAGACTGTCATAGTCTATAATAGTTTCCACATTGTAATCAGTTCTGCTCCATATACTGCCATAATCGCCAGATACCACTACCGCCGCATTGGCAGATGCCATATGAACAGCTTTTGAAAGACTTTTATATTCTCCGATGATCTTGTCAAAAGAAAACACGGAATACATTCCTTCATAGGCATCTGATCTCACATCTGCTGTTCTCCTTTTATTATCAGCCACAAGTAAGCTCTTGCTTATACGCTTTTCGTTATCTATTATTCGATTGGGGAAAACAAGCTGGGTTATCCTACCCTTATTATCAGTATTTCGCTTATCCGCAATAATTTCACTTGTCTTAAGATCTCCGCTGTACACTATTCTGTCATTGCTACAGTTTATGTAGATGTTGTTTTCTTTTTTGACCCTATAAAGCTCTATGACACTGTTTTTTAACTCAATATCACTGATAAATCTGCCCTTTTTCTTATATGCTTTCATAATTCTCAGTCCATCCGAGGATGCCACTACCATTTCGTATGCAGGAATAATGATATTGCCGTAGCTATTCGGAAGAGCATCCTTTAGTCTCACAACCGCATAAACTAAGTCATTCTTTAAAAATCCCATAGGAATAAGGGCTTTTCCTTTTTTTGCTTCGATTCCTTGGGTGACTCCGGTACGAAGATTTTTAAGCACTATTTTTTTAAATGGCAAAAGTCCGGTGATTACCTCTTTCTTATATTCCGGCAGCTCCGCTATTCCAAGTCCATAAGCCACATAGCTGTTGTCATAAGATGAAATAAGCCCTGATGCGATTCCGTCATCTAAAATCACCTTAGCCGTGCCGTCAACAGACAGATCTATTTCATAAAGCTTATTCGAAAGAGATAGATAAAAACAGTTGTTCTCGCTTAAATACGAAATTTTATCCACTTCTCTTTGTAAAAATGCAAGCGACTTATCACTTTTTACCACAAGTCGCTCTATTGTCGTGTTAAGAGCCGAATCAAAATGATAAAGTATCACTCCGTTAGTGCCTTCGTGCTCTCCTCTGTCAATGTAGCCGTATAGTAAAAAATCCACGCTGCCGTCTTCGCTCATACTTAGAAATTTTATTTTATAGGTTGCAAAAAGCTTTTTATAGGTATCGTTTTCCTTTGAAATAAAAATATTATTTAAAATTCCGGTAGAATTGTTATACATATAAAGCTCGCTGTTGTCAAAAAAGCATACCTTATCTCCCTTTGTGTTGCTGATATAATCAGGAGACGAGCTGCCTATACCGAGCCCTATGCTGTTCTTATAAAAAGCGTTAAGCCTCTCAAACTCTTCATCAATAGTTCTGCTGAAGTTAAGCAAAACCACGCGATCGGTGCCCTTTTTTACTCTATACCTTTCTTCTACTTTCAAATTAAAGCTCTTATTGTCATCACCTGTCACACTAATCACATATTTACAGCCAAGCATAGCAACACTGTCACTAATTTCAAAAAGAGTAACATCGACATGACTTATAAGAGTGGGCTTTAAGTTCAGATAGGTGATTTTCCTGAATGACGAATTTATTGTGGTAAGCGAAAGATCCTCATTGTTATCAAGCCCGTTGGGCTCAATATATTTTGCAATCTCATTTTTTTTATCAATACAACCCTGAACAAATTGCCTGATATAGCCTACATATTCTCTAACCGTTCTTTCAGATCCCCGCTTTAATCTGACATAGTAATTTATTGCTTTCTTATCCTTTTCGTAGAGAATAATATTAAGCATAGCCTCCATTTCATTATCAGGAAGATTGTCTACAGGAATTTTTGCAACTAAATAATCCTCTTCTTTTACTATGTCATCAAGCTCGCTTCTTCCATAAATTACATCCTTGTCATAGCTTGATATCACATAATCTATATGCAAGTTATCATCTTCAAAATTACGAATATTAACAGTAAGCACTTTAGATCCGCCACTCACCACACTTAAGCTCTCGTGCATATACTCAATGTTCATATCCTGAGTATATCCTCTTAATGTATTATATTCATCATCGTTTGTACTTACAGTTAAAACAGGCAGATTTTTCGATTCATATTTTACAAAATGGGTATCGCTGTTTGAATTGTAATTTAAAAAAAAGCCTGCTAAAAAAAATCCTCCTACATATACAAGCAACAAAATCAATGTCTTTATCAC
>JBGZAX010000065.1:0-16572 GCA_041844335.1 Lachnospiraceae bacterium | reverse complement strand
ATACAGCCCGAAAAGTGCGTGGGCTGTGGAATATGCGCATCTAAATGTCCGAAGAAGGTTATTACAGGATATGTTCCGGAAGAGAAAAAGGCTGCCGGTTGATTTAAAAGTATCTTAGAAATAAGAAATAAAGGTGTAACTGATAGAAATATCGGTTATGCCTTTTTATATTATGATGATAAATTTCCTATTTATTGGGACTAAACACCAACTCTTTTTGTCCTATCAGCCTAATATGATACTATCAAGCTTGATAACAACGTCAAACGACGGACAGTCGAAGATATAAAAATATTGCTGTAGAAATTTATAGCAGGCGAGAAAAGCAATTGTGATTTGAGCTACACGGCATCGCAATTTAAGATCACCTTGATGGTTAGCTGGATTTGTCTATATGAAAGTAAACTTTCGATATAGGCAAACATTAGCAGACTATCTTAAACAAATTGATTAAATTCGTTTAAGATAAGGCTTATACTGATATTACCTGTGAACTTTTTGTATAATTTTAAAACAATGCTTGACAAAAATATAAAAAAGGAGTATCTTGATACTACAAAGTAGCACTCGAATAAAGTGAGTGCTAACAAAGGAAGGTGAGGGGCATGGATTTAGATGATAGAAAGCTTAAAATATTGTCTGCTATTATAGGCACCTATCTATCTACCGGAGAGCCGGTCGGTTCCAGAACAATTTCAAAGTATAGCGGTTTAAATTTAAGCTCCGCCACTATTAGAAATGAGATGTCTGATTTGGAGGAAATGGGATTTATATTGCAGCCTCATACATCAGCCGGACGAATTCCGTCTGATAAGGGCTACAGGCTTTATGTTGACAGTATTATGCAGGATAAGATGCGTTCCATTGAGGCTCTTAATGATATGGTGCTTGAAAAGGCGGACAGATTGGAGGAAATGCTTAAGCATATAGCGAAATCTCTTGCGGAAAAGACGGAATATCCTACAGTTGTGGCGGCTCCTGCAACCAAGAGCAATAAGGTGAAATTTATACAGCTGAGCAGAATTGACAGAATTCATATTCTTGCAGTTGTGGTGGTAGAGGGCAATATTGTGAGAAACAAGCTTATTGAGGTGGGAGATTATCTGTCAGATGCAGAGCTTTTAAAGCTGAATATGCTTTTAAATTCTTCATTTTGCGGACTTGGAGCCGATGAGATTACTTTAGAGCTCATAAACAGCATTAAGACACAGGCCGGAGATTATGAGGGACTTGTGGGGAAAGTAATAGACGAGGTAGGAAGTGCTGTATGTCAAAGCAAAGAGGGAGTCAAGATTTTTACGAGCGGAGCGAATAATATATTTAAGTATCCGGAATTAAGCGAGCATGACAACGCTATGAAATTGATTTCCGCATTTGAGGAGCAACAGGAATTAAACGAGCTTGTAAACGAATTAAGAGATGAAAAGAATGAGATTCAGATTTATATAGGCGATGAGGCGCCGGCTATGGCTATTAAGGACTGCAGCATTGTGACGGCTACTTACAGCCTTGGGAAAGGGCTGACCGGAACAGTCGGAATAATAGGTCCTAAGAGAATGGATTATGAAAACGTGGTCAGAGCATTAAAGGCATTAAAGATACAGCTGAACAGTATTTTCAAAATGGATAATGAAGAATAAGGAGGAATTTTATAATGGAGAAAAACAGGGAAGAAATATTGGGGAATGAAATAATTGAAGATACACATGATAATATTGATGATAAAGAAAACAAAGAGATAGAAGAGATAAATGAAGAAGAGCAAAATACAGAAAAAGACTGTAAAAATATGGATATAAAAGCACATGGAACTAAAGATAAAAAAGAGAAAAAGGGCTTTTTTAAGAAAAACGATAATGAAGAAAAAATAAAAAAACTCGAAGAAGAGGTTCGTGAGCTTAAGGACAAATATACACGCCAGCTGGCGGAGTTTGAAAATTTCAGAAAAAGAAATGAGGAGCTCAGCAACAAAATGTATGATATCGGAGTCAAAGATGCAATAGGAAGAATACTCCCCGTGGTGGACAGCTTTGACAGAGGAATGAAGGGAGTAGATGAAAACACCAATGATGCATTTATTAAAGGAATGCTGCAGGTTTATAAACAGATGAATGTCACATTAAAGGATCTTAATGTGGAGGTGATACCGGCTGTAGGAGAGAAATTCAACCCTGATCTTCATAATGCGGTAATGCAGGTTGAAGATGAAAGTGTAGAGAGCGATATAGTAGTCGAGGAAGTGATAAAAGGCTATAAATATAAGGATATAATAGTCAGATATTCAATGGTAAAGGTGTCCGAGTAGAATAGTAAGACATAAAATTATAAATTAATAACGGTAACAATCTTTATAAACAGTTAAAATATTAAATATTAAATTTTAGTGGAAAAAGGAGAGTAAATTATGGGAAAAGTAATAGGAATAGACTTAGGAACAACAAACTCATGTGCATCTGTAATGGAGGGCGGCAAGCCGGTAATTATCACGAATACCGAGGGCGCCAGAACAACACCGTCGGTGGTGGCTTTCACAAAAACGGGCGAAAGACTTATAGGTGAGCCGGCTAAAAGACAGGCGGTAACTAATGCGGATAAGACCATATCATCAATCAAAAGACATATGGGTACGGATTTTAAAATCGATATTGACGGAAAGAAGTATACACCGCAGGAAATATCCGCAATGGTACTGCAAAAGATCAAAACGGATGCTGAAAACTATTTAGGTGAAAAGGTGACGGAGGCTGTAATCACGGTACCGGCATACTTTAACGATGCACAAAGACAGGCTACAAAGGATGCGGGAAAGATCGCGGGACTTGATGTAAAGAGAATTATAAATGAGCCTACCGCAGCAGCCTTAGCCTATGGCTTAGATAACGAAAAAGAGCAAAAAATAATGGTTTATGATCTCGGAGGCGGTACATTTGACGTATCTATTATTGATATAGGTGACGGTGTAATAGAAGTATTGTCCACGGCGGGTGATAATCATTTGGGCGGAGATGATTTCGACCAGAAGCTCACAGAATACATGCTTTCCGAGTTTAAGAAACAGGAGGGCGTGGATTTATCGGGCGATAAAATGGCTTTACAAAGACTTAAGGAGGCAGCGGAAAAGGCTAAGAAGGAATTGTCATCAGCTACCACAACAAACGTAAACCTGCCGTTCATCACAGCCACATCCGAGGGACCTAAGCACTTTGACATGAACATTACAAAGGCTAAGTTCGACGAATTAACGGCAGATCTGGTGGAGAGAACGGCAGGTCCGGTTCAAAGAGCATTGCAGGATGCAGGTATCAGTTCATCAGAGCTTGGCAAGGTTCTGCTTGTGGGAGGTTCTACAAGAATTCCTGCCGTACAGGATAAGGTAAAAATGCTTACGGGGCAGGAACCGAGCAAGACATTAAATCCTGATGAATGTGTGGCTATAGGTGCAAGTATCCAGGGCGGAAAGCTGGCAGGAGATGCCGGCGCGGGAGATATTTTATTGCTTGATGTTACTCCGCTGTCTTTGGCAATAGAAACCATGGGTGGAGTGGCTACGGTATTAATTCCGAGAAATACCACCATTCCGACAAAGAAGAGTCAGATTTTCTCTACGGCAGCCGACAATCAGGAAGCCGTGGACATAAATGTAACACAGGGTGAAAGACAGTTTTCCAAGGATAATAAGTCTCTGGGACACTTCAGACTTGATGGCATATTACCGGCAAGAAGAGGTGTTCCGCAGATAGAGGTAACCTTTGATATAGACGCAAACGGTATAGTTAATGTTTCCGCAAAGGATTTAGGTACCGGAAAAGAGCAGCATATCACTATTACCGCAGGCTCCAATATGTCTGATGCGGACATTGAAAAGGCTGTAAAGGAGGCTGCACAGTTTGAGGCTGAGGACAAGAAGAGAAAAGAGGCTGTGGATACAAAGAATGATGCCGATTCTATCATCTTCCAGACAGAGAAGGCATTAAATGAGGTAGGTGATAAGATAGGCGAAGATGACAAGGCAAAGATACAGGGTAATATAGATGAGCTTAAAAGGCTTGTGGAAAATGTTGATCCGGCTACTTTTACAGAAACACAGATACAGGATATCAAAGCTGCACAGGAGAAGCTAATGACCGAAAGTCAAAACCTGTTTGCAAAGATGTATGAAAATGTTCAGGGAGCGGCAGGTGCCGATATGGGAGCAAATGCGGCACACGATACGAACGGAGCCGATAAGGATAGTGCAGCAGGTGGCGATGATAATGTAGTTGAAGGAGATTTTAAGGAAGTATAAAAAAATAATTGAGGTTATATTATGGCAGAAAAAAGAGATTACTACGAAGTACTGGGGGTCAGCAAGAGCTCCAGCGTAGATGAAATAAAAAAAGCATATAGACAGTTAGCCAAAAAGTATCATCCGGACAGTAATCCAGGGGACAAAGAGGCCGAACAAAAATTTAAAGAGGCCTCTGAAGCCTACGCCATATTAAGTGACACCGATAAGAGGGAAAAATACGATCAGTTCGGACATTCTGCGTTTGATGGCGGAGGCGGAGATGGATTTGACTTTAGCAACATGGATTTTTCCGATATATTCGGCAGCTCTATCTTTGGCGATATATTTGGAGGAATGTTCGGCGGCGGAGGTTCAAGAAGGGCTTATAACGGATCGACTCAAGGGCAAAATTTAAGAACGTCGGTGCAGATAGATTTTATGGAGGCTGTATTCGGCTGTGAAAAAGAGCTTCAGCTTAACCTTAAGGACGAGTGTAAGAGCTGTAAGGGATCAGGAGCCAAGGGCGGAACGGCTCCTGTCACCTGCCCGAAATGCGGAGGAAGAGGTCAGGTGGTTCAGACTATGCGTACCCCTCTCGGTGTTATGCAAAATGTATCAACCTGCCCTGATTGTAACGGTACGGGAAAGATAATAAAAGAAAAATGTCCTGACTGCGGAGGCACGGGTTATAAGACAAACCGAACAAGGATAGCGGTGTCGATTCCGGCAGGCATCGATCAGGAAAATATGGTGAGAATATCAGGAAAGGGAGAGCCGGGATTAAACGGAGGTCCGAGAGGAGATCTTATGGTGAGCGTTTATATAAGACCTCATCCCATATTCGTAAGGCGCGGATCGGACATACTGTCTAATGTAAAAATTTCATTTGCACAGGCGGTTCTTGGTTGTGATATATTGGTCGATACCGTTGACGGTCAGGTGATATACAGCATAAAGCCCGGAACCGCCACAGGAACAGTGGTAAGATTAAGAGGTAAGGGTGTGCCTATCTTGAGCAGAAGAAGAGATGGTTCAAAGACTCAAAGAGGAGATCATTATATCACATTAGATGTGGAAGTGCCTACAGCTCTGTCAAGCGAAGCGAGGGCGGCTATATTGGGGTTTGATGAAATTACATCAAACAGTATAAAAAAGTCCAGAGAGGCTATAGAAAGTAAGACGAATAAGAACAATAATGAAGTAAAAGGCTCCGATGACAAGGCGAAGAAAGAGGATAAGGATACCTCAAAGAGTACTAAAGACGGTAAGAAAAAGAAAAAGGGTATGTGGAGCGAAATCGGAGAGCTTTTTAAATAAAAAATTGAATAAAATATGATAGTTTTTTTAATTGCCAAATGTTGAATTAGACTTTAATATGTGATATAGTATAAGCATTAATTATGGGTTAATTTACTTAGCTTGCGGTAAAAGCGTTTGTTGCAGGCTGAACGGGAAAGAGGTAGCTTATGAAAAAAATGCTTGTTATTTGCTTAGCGGCTTGTATGCTGATATCATGTAAGTATTCCGATAGAAAGATTGCCGGATATGAGCGCAGTCAGAAGGAAGATAGTGTCATAAATCTCAACCTTTGGCATTATTATTTGGGAGAAAATCAAAAACAGATTGAAAGCTTAATAAAGGAATTCAACGAAACTGTCGGATTTGAACAAGGGATTTTAGTGACGGCGGAGGCTAAGGGAAAGGTTATGGATTTGGAAAAAAGTATAACCAATTCCATGCTGGGACTGATTGATTCAGAGCCTGCACCGGATATTTTTTCATCTTATCCCGACAAGGCTTTAGAGATAAAGGAAATGGGTAAACTATGTGATATTTCAAAATATCTTAATGATAATGAAAAGGATCTTTATGTGAAAGCTTTTTTAGAAGACGGAAGAATTGGAGATAATGATGACGAAATATTAATCATACCGGTGGCAAAGAGCACAGAGGTATTTTATATGAATGACAGCTATTATAAGGATTATCTTAAAAATAGCGGCGATAAGGCTCTTGATCTTACTAAATGGGAAAATATTTACAAAACTGCAAGAAACTACTATGACTACACCGATAGCCTGACAAAGGATATAAAAGGTGACGGAAAAACATTTATGGGCTTTGATGTGGTTACAAATTATGTTGTAATATCTACAAGTCAGCTTAAAACACCTGTTATGGACGAGGAAAGAGGTGCGGCAAGACTTAATAGAAAGGTTTTAAAAAAGATATTTGAAAATTATTTTAAAGGCGCTGTTTTGGGATATTACGGCGGATACGGCAAGTTTAGAACTGATGATGTAAAATCATCCGATCTGATAGCTTTCGTTGGGTCTTCATCCGGTGCCGTATATTTTCCGTCTTGGATTGAGGACGACGGAAAACAAATTCCGATAAAGAGCAAAATTTTGAGATATCCCACATTTAAAGGAAGTGATCCTGTCACGATCAGACAAGGAGCCGGTATGTGTGTTACATCATCTACAGAAGAGAAAGAAAAAGCTGCTGTTACATTCCTGAAGTGGTTTACCGCTAAGGAAAACAACTTGAAATTTGTAGGAGACAGCGGATATTTACCTGTGGTTAAGAGTGCCTATGATGATGGAGACTTTGCACTTAATCTTGATGATGTTGATAATGACGATTCGGAAACCATTTCCAAGGTACATGCTGTTTCAGCAAAGCAAATCCTTGATAATCAAACCTATGCGGTAAAGCCATTTAAAGGAAGCTATGATATCAGAAACATTTTGGCGAAGCATCTCGAAAAAAGTGTTAAGGATAATTTGAATGAGGCTGTGAAGCTACGTAAAAAAGGAAAGAGCGAAGAGGAGATATTAAAAGAGATAGATGTAGATAGGGTTTTTGAAAAATGGATTGACAATGTTATAGGCGAATTGGAAAGCAAGGAAATTGAATTTTATAATGAATAGCGTTGTATTACGAGGAGATATTTTAGTATGAAAAAAACTAATACTTTGAGAAGACGTAGCAAAATATGGTTGACGGTTGTTGTTCTTTTACAGAGTATTATATTTTTACTGAGCTTATATTTTTCGGGAATTTATAATTTACTTGATTATGAGGCTTTTCGGCTGTTTGAAAGTGTGTCTGAAAGTAGACTGAAATCTTGCAACAGCGCTGTTAAAACAATTGTTAAAAACACCTCAAAGGTAGCAGATTATTTAAGTCAGAAAATACTTGATAAAATTGAAGATAAGAATGTTTTAGCTGAGAGGCTTTATACAGATGACGAGATATTTAAAAGCGTATCTAAGATAAGCGGAAATACCATTATTGATTTTTTGGATAATAACGAGGTGACGGGAGCATTTGTCGTTTTTAAAGGCTCCAATTTGAAAAAAGATCAGATAAACTCTCATTCTGCCGTTTATATTAGAGATGTTACACAGGGCAAAAATTTCGACGGAAATACCTATGAGCTTGAAATCGGAGGTTCAGATATTGGCAAAAAAAGAGGAGTTTATAAGGCTGAATCTTGGGATCTTGATTGGGATTTTGATATCAACAAAGATACGGTTTATGATTTTTATAACAAGCCTGTTGAGGCATCTAAGCTGAAGAAAGGAATGATGACCGAGCAATACGGCTATTGGAGTCCTCCCTATGATATCCTTGATGACGGTGTCAATGTTATTACCTACAGTGTCCCTTTGATTGACAAAAAAGGAGCGGTTTACGGGGTTTTCGGCATAGAAATGAATTCTACGCATTGGCTTGAAGCCTATTTTAATTCAAATGAACTTGCATACAGAAACAGCTTTTCAATAGTAACAAAGGGTACAAAAGATGCTGAGATTTTGATTGACTGGTATTTGACTGACAGACCTATTGCAAAGCTTGCCTTATCAACTGCAACATCCTTGCCGTTAAGGTATGTGGCGGGAACCAATCTTTATGAAACCAGTTTTTCTTCCTTAGGCGATATGTATTGCAGTCACGAAAGCATTACAATGTATGGGCAGAATGCGATATTTGCAGACAGCGCATGGAAGATCACAACCTGTGTTTCAAAGGATCAGATTAATGAAAGTTCCAGAAAAATAGGGAATGTGCTGATTTTCAGCAGTATTATTACAACTATAATTGCGATACTTGTTATTGATATTATCGTAAAGCTTATGTCTAAGAAGATAGAGGAGGTGTCAAAATATATAGAGGATTTGGAGCCCTTTCAAAAAGTGGAGTTTACACGTACAAATCTGAAAGAAATTGACGATTTGATAGTGGCGGTGGAGGGTTTCAGCAGGGATATGATAAATACCGTCCAAAATGTTTCAAATATCTTCGATATGACATCACTACCAATGGGTGCATATGAAATAAGAGATGATATAGGGCAAGTAATTGTCACGAACTTTATCAGAGAGCTTTTAAATATCAGACATAACGGAAATATTTTAAGTCAGACCTTCAGGAGCTATTACAGGATTTTGACCGTAAATCCTTTGCCTGAAGAAGATAACACATATGAATATACGGATGCAAAAACAGCAGTTAAAAAGTATCTGAAAATAGTTGAAAATGATTCGGAAACGGGTAAAATAGGAGTTATAATTGATGTAAGCAAGGAGATTGAAAGAAAACAAAAATTGGCATACGAGGTGGATCACGATTTTCTGACAGGAGTTTATAACAGAAATGCCTTTAGGGAAAGGGTGACAAAGATGATAGAAACGGAGCCCGACAAGGTGGGAGTTATGATATTTGCCGACCTTGACAACCTTAAATATATGAATGATAATTTTGGGCATGAGTGTGGAGACAGATTAATCATAGCAGCTGCCAATATGTTTTCGTCATTTAAACAATATGGAGCAGTGGTATCAAGAATATCGGGAGATGAATTTGCGGTATATATGCACGGGCTTGATTCAAAGAAAGAATACAGAAAAATTATTAAGAATGAAATCAGCCAGCATTATTCCTGGGTATTAAATTTGGATGAAGAAAAGCAGACTCGTATCAGAGTTTCTAAGGGTATTTCATGGTATCCCGATGATGCCAGGAGTACAGATGATTTGATAAAGCTTGCCGACTATGCCATGTATGAGGTAAAGCACAGCAATAAGGGCGGAATAATTGAATTTAACAGGGCATCCTATGACAAGAACGTATATCTGCTTGATAATAGGGACAGTATAAATCTATTGATTGAGAACAGCCTTATAGTATTTCATTATCAGCCGATTGTGGATCTTAAAACCGGTGAAATATATGCCTATGAGATGCTTATGCGTTCTGAAATGGCTGAATTTAAATCTCCTATGGAGATATTAGAGGTGGCTAAATCTCAGTCAAAGCTCGGACAACTTGAAAGAGTGATTATATTCAAAGCCTTTGCAGGTATCAGAGAGAATGAAGAAAAGCTTAAGGGTAAAAAAATATTTATAAACAGTATTCCGAGCCAGCTTATTTCTTTGTCGGATCTTGCGGAATTAAGAGAAAAGTATGGTGACCTGTTCAGTATGGTTGTAATGGAAATAATAGAACAGGAGATAGATTCCGCAACACAGCTTGATAAAAAGGTCAATATAATTAAAAAAGACGGATTTCACATAGCCATAGATGATTTCGGCAGCGGATATTCTAATGAAATTCGTATTCTTAATGTAAACCCCGATGTGGTTAAAATCGATATGGAGCTTGTGCAGGGAATTCATGATAATGAGGACAAGCAGGAATTGGTTCGCAATCTGATAAGCTACTGTAAAAACAAAAATGTCAAGATAGTAGCGGAGGGTGTGGAAGTCGTAGAGGATCTGAAGATGGTAAAAACTATGGGAATAGACTTTGTTCAGGGGTATTATGCGGCAAGACCGTCTGCTGAAATTCTGGATATACCGGAACAAAAGAAAAAGGAAATTGCAGAATTATAATCAAAATATAAAGAACTCGGTCGGAGAAGCTTAAGAGAAGTCTTAAAAAACGATAGAGCTACAAATAGAGGAGTACTGAATGTTTAGTATTCCTCTATTCATTTGCATTTGAACATAATCAACAATAGCTTGCAATCAGCTCAATTATGACGGAATTGCTGTTTTGCATATGGCTTTGCGACATTTTTTTTATGTATTTTTCTCTATCCGAGTACAGAGTCTTTAAGGCTTTGCAAAGGATATCGGAACTTATCTCTTCCTCTTCCAGAACCTTGCTGAAGCCTTGTTTTTCATAGGATCGTGCATTGAGTATCTGGTCACCTCTGCTTGCATTTCTCGACAGAGGAATTAGAAGATTGGGTTTTCTTAATGCCACAATCTCGCTGATTGTGCCGGCACCCGCTCTTGATACAACGATATCGGAGGCAGCCATCAGATCCTTAAGCTCCTTACCCACATACTCGTATTGAACATAGCCGTTTATGTTGTTAAAAGAAGGAGATATCTTTCCTTTTCCGCACAGGTGGACTATGTTGAAGTTCTCTAACAGAGCATCAAGAGCGTTTCTTATAAAGTTATTTATATTTACTGAGCCCAAGCTGCCACCTGTTACGAGTAGCAGAGGTTTATTCGAGGGCAAATTACAAAATTCAAAGCCGTCCTCCTTTGAGCCGTTTAAAAGCTCTTCTCTGATCGGGGGGCCGGTAAGAACGGATTTATTTTTCGGCAGAGAGTTTAATGTTTCCGGAAATGAACAGCAAATCCTGTCGCAGGATATCATAGCCAGCTTGTTTGCAAGACCGATCGTGATGTCAGATTCATGTAAAATAACCGGAATATGCTGTAAATGAGCTGCCGTGACTACCGGTACGGAAACATAGCCGCCTTTGGAGAATACTATGTCGGGGTTTAAATCCTTTATTATCCTTTTAGCCTCTACAAGCCCTTTTACTATTCTGAACGGATCTGTAAAGTTTTTAAGGTCGAAGTATCGTCTCAATTTTCCGGTGGCTATGCCGTAATATTCTATTCCCAGCTCCTTCACAAGCTGTTTTTCAATTCCGTTATAGGATCCCACGTAGTATATCTCAAAGCCTATATCCTTAAGAGCAGGGATTAATGCAATGTTCGGTATAACGTGACCTGCCGTGCCTCCGCCGGTTAAAATAATCTTTTTCATTGTTCTCTCCATTTTTTACATATTTTACGGTGCGTTAACTATGCGTCAAAACGCTTTTTAAAGTTTCCGATAACATCTCTTTTATCATCTATTATAATGAAAGCCTTAGGATCAATCGCCTTTACCATTGTAATAAGCCTATGCATTTCATATTTTGATACGACTGCCAGATAGACAATATAGGGTTCCTTTGTATATTCTCCGCAGGCATTCCAATGTGTGACTCCACGCTTCAATACAGAGTTGATTTCATCTCCTATTGCCGTGTTTTTGCTTATAATTATGACAGCCGATTGAATGTTCTGATAATGTACCTTATCTATTACTATTGATGTAATAAATGAGAAAATTGTTGAATAAATCGCCGTCTCCCAGTTTATTACAAATCCCGTATAGGTATAGATTATAAGGTTGATTAAGAGTGCGAGTTTTCCTACACTGTAGCCGGGAATTCTTTTACTGACAAGCAATCCTAATATGTCGGTTCCGCCGGACGAAGAGCCGCTTTTCAGTATAGTTCCTATTGCAAAGCCTACCAGAATTCCGCCTACCAGACAGGAGGTAAGTCTATCTTCCATTATTGTAGGGAAATAATGACTGAATGACAGCAAAAAGCTTGACAAAAAAACCGCATAAAGTGTTTTGAATACAAATTGTGAGCTGAGCTCTTTGTATGATATTATCAAAAGCGGGATGTTCAAAAACCAAATTATAATACCTGTAAAGTCAATTTTTGATGCTATTGTCAAATGCAGGTTTTCCACTAAGATTCTTTGAAATATTTGCCCAATACCGGTAAAACCGCCGCCGAAAATCCCGTGAGGTATTATAAACAGGCAGTATGCTGCTGCATATAAGGCTGTTCCTAATGTAAGGGATATCATTGATGACAGAAATACCTTTTGGTCAAAATATTTGTTAAACACCCGAGTTACCTCCTAAATGCTTAGTGTTCAGGTCATGCTGCATATTCGGAATACACTGACATTATATACCCATATTCAAATAAAATCCAGTGGCTTTTTGTAAAACCCTTGATTTTTTATTATGTAGTTGATATAATTATTAGGTTATAAAAAATAATCAAAGGAAAGGAGCTAATTATGGGAGAAAAGTATTATATCACCACTGCTATTGCCTATACATCGGGTAAGCCCCACGTAGGTAATGTATATGAGATAGTGTTAGCAGACTGTATAGCTAGGTACAAAAGACAACAGGGCTTTGACGTTTATTTTCAAACCGGTACTGATGAGCATGGCCAAAAAATTGAAGAGAAGGCAAAGGCAGAGGGTATGCAGCCTAAGGAATTTGTCGATAAAATAGCAGGGCAGATAAAGGATCTGTGGGATTTGATGAATTCGAGCTACGATTCCTTTGTTAGAACAACCGATGCGGATCACGAACTTCAGGTTCAGAAGATTTTTAAGAGGTTATATGAGCAAGGAGATATTTATAAGGGTAAGTATGAGGGTATGTATTGTACACCCTGTGAGTCTTTTTGGACGGAATCTCAGCTTATAGACGGAAAATGTCCCGATTGTGGACGAGATGTGCACTTTGAAACTGAAGAGGCATATTTTTTCAAAATGGAAAAATATGCGGACAGACTTATGAAATATTATGATGAGCATCCGGAGTTTATCAGTCCGGTATCAAGAAAAAATGAGATGGTTAATAACTTCTTAAAGCCGGGGTTACAGGATCTGTGTGTTTCAAGAACGTCTTTTAAATGGGGAATTCCGGTAGATTTTGACCCCAAGCACGTGGTATACGTGTGGCTTGATGCATTATCGAACTATATTACCAAGATAGGCTATGATGCGGACGGCAATCATTCAGATTTATATAAGAAAAACTGGCCTGCCGATATGCATCTGATAGGAAAAGATATAATAAGATTTCATACTATTTATTGGCCGATATTCCTTATGGCTCTTGATGTTCCTCTTCCGAAAACTGTAGTAGGGCATCCTTGGCTGTTGCAGGGTGAGGGCAAAATGAGCAAGTCTAAGGGTAATGTAATCTATGCTGATGACTTGGTCAGAATTTTCGGATTAGATGCTGTAAGATATTATCTGTTAAGAGAAATGCCATTTGAAAATGACGGAATAATAAGCTATGAGCTGCTTATTGACAGGATTAATTCCGATCTTGCAAATACATTGGGAAATCTTGTGAATAGAACGATTTCTATGAGCAATAAGTATTTTGACGGTGTTGTAGAAGATAAAAAGGTCAATGAGAGTGTGGACGATGAGCTTAAAAGCTATATATTGGGACAGGTAAAGCTTGCTCACGAAAAAATGGATATGTATCGTGCAGCTGACAGTCTTGCAGAGATAATGAACGTGTTTAAGCGTCTGAATAAATATATTGATGAAACTACACCTTGGATTTTAGCTAAAGATGAAAGTAAGAAAGACAGATTGGCTACGGTGCTTTATAATTTAATTGAGGGAATAAACATAGGAGCTACATTGATTAAACCGTATATACCGGATACTGCCGATACTATCTTTGAATTGATAAATTCGAATATTAGAAGATATGATGAAATGGACAAGTTCGGATTATATTCTTCAGGAAACAGGGTATCAAGCGAGGCTAAAATCCTTTTTGCAAGACTTGATCCTGAAGAAATGCTTGAGAAAATAGATGCTGAAAATGCGGCGAAGGCGGAGGCTGAGAGCAATAAAAATCAAGAAAGCGCAGGTGTTGACAAGCCCTATTTGCCTGATATCAGCTTTGATGATTTTACTAAGCTTGATTTAAGAGTGGGTGAGATTTTGACCTCCGAGAGAGTAAAGGATTCTAAAAAGCTGTTGAAGTTTTCAGTAAAGATAGGAAGTGATGTAAGGACCATTCTTTCAGGACTTTATCCGAATATGACCGCCGAAGAGATGATAGGAAAGAAGGTTGTTGTGCTTACGAACCTGCCGCCTAGGAAAATGGCGGGGATAGAATCGAACGGAATGTTGCTTTGTGCGGAGGATAAGGACGGTAAGCTTGCGATGCTTACAGTGGATAGAGAAATGAGTTCCGGAAGTCTTATCAGTTAGTTTATAAATTTGGGGTCTGCCTTGTTGGCAGACTCTTTTATTTGCTTGAATTTGAGTACCGTTTGAAGTATAATGTATAGATTAAAAGCTTATTTAGGAGAAGTGCTGTTTAATGGATACGGTTATAAGAAATATAAATGATATCAATGCTGAAAAAATAGACGAGACACTGATTGAGATAGGTGAAGTTCTTAAAAATGGAGGACTTGTTGCATTTCCTACCGAAACGGTGTATGGACTCGGTGCGAACGCCTTAGATGAAAATGCGGCGAAAAAGATATATGAGGCTAAGGGACGACCCAGCGACAATCCTCTCATTGTGCATATTTCAAATATAAAGGATCTTGAGGTGGTGGCTAGAGATATTCCTTTGTCAGCACAGAAATTGGCTGAGCATTTTTGGCCCGGACCTTTGACTATGGTGCTTAATAAGACCACATTAGTGCCATATACCACGTCCGGAGGGCTTGATACCGTGGCTGTAAGACTTCCTGAAAACGAGCTTGCAAGGAGAATAATAACAGCTGGAGGAGGCTTTATTGCCGCTCCAAGTGCCAATTCATCCGGCAAACCGAGTCCTACTGCGGCAGGGCATGTGATAAATGACCTTATGGGCAAAATAGATATGATAGTAGATGGAGGCAGCTGCGATATCGGCTTGGAATCTACTATAATAGACTTAACAGGTGATGTGCCGACTATTTTAAGACCGGGCTTTATCACCGAAAATAAGCTTGAGGAGGTAATAGGCAGGGTAGAAAAGGTAACCGGAGAGCTTAGCGATGCACAAAGCCCCAAGGCACCCGGAATGAAGTACAGGCATTATGCTCCTAAGGCGGAACTCAGCATCTTTGTAGGTCGTACTAAAAATGTTGCCGAGAGAATAGATGCCATGACGCGTGAATGTCTTGAAAATTCAAAGCTTGTGGGGATAATATGTTCAACTGAAACAAAGGATCTCTACCAAAACGGCATAGTACATGAGATAGGATCATTAAGCGATTTAAATGGTATTGCGTCCAATCTTTACGACGTTTTAAGAGATTTTGATGCAAAGGGTGTAGATTATATTTTTTCTGAGAGCTTTTTTGTGGGAGAGCTTGGAGATGCCATAATGAATCGGCTTGAAAAAGCAGCCGGCGGCAAGGTTTTTATCTGTTCCGCAAATATTGACTATGATAATATAGATACTATTATTTTTGTGGACAACGATGATGTGTCGTTGTCGGTAATGGCAAAGGAAATTGCCATTGAAAAAAGGACAAGGGAAAATTTAAATATCCTGTCAAGGGGCTTAAATGTGTTGTTTTCCGAGCCTATCAATCAGAAAACTCAGATAGTTCTTAAGAATCATGAGCTTGACGGAACAAACCATTTGGCAAGAAGATTAAAGCAGATAGACTTTGATGATAAAACTGCTATAGTGGCTTTAAATATTGCAGTAAAGGATAAGATAATTAACAGATTTGAAAATACGGAACAGCTTTATACGATTTCCGAATTTTTCGATGAAAGAATTGTTTTAGATGATCCGTTCGGAAAAGATATTGAAGAATATGAAAAATGCTATGAGATTTTAGATGCGGTACTTACTAAGGCAAAGGTATTAATATTATAAGAGGTGGATAAGGATGAGTGGAAAGAGAAAGGATTATATAAGCTGGGATGAATATTTTATGGGGGTAGCTTTCCTTGCGGCTATGAGGTCAAAGGATCCCAATACACAGGTCGGGGCATGTATTGTATCAAATGACAATAAAATTTTATCTATTGGATATAACGGCTTTCCTAACGGCTGCTCTGATGATGAATTTCCTTGGAGCAGAGAGGGGGAGCCTTTGGAAAATAAGTATTTTTATATAGCACACAGTGAGCTTAATGCCATACTTAACTACAGAGGCGGAAGCCTTGAGGGTTCAAAGATGTATGTCACGTTATTTCCTTGTAATGAGTGTGCCAAGGCGATAATTCAGGCAGGTATAAAAAATCTTATTTTTTTTGATGATAAATATCATGATTTATCATCAACCATAGCATCAAGACGTATGTTCAAAGCGGCAGGAGTGGAGGTAAAAAAGTACAGCCCCACCTGTAGAACAATTGAGATAACGGTGTAAGAATGGAATCGTATAAAAAAGGGATAGTGATAAAGACATTGATTTT